>CABVAP010000171.1 GCA_902496345.1 uncultured Eubacteriales bacterium | reverse complement strand
GTTTAATAAGCTGTACAAATTTATTAAAAGTTGTATATGAAAATTGATTTCCGTGCTTTTTGTTGAAATAGTATTGAAAAAAATAGATTAATATGTTATTTTTAATTGAAAGAGATAAATCGGAATTTACGGAGTGGTATATATGAGCAAAAACGATTTTTCGATAAGAGACAATATAATACAAATATCAAGAAAAGAATGGAACAAATTAGCATTTGCTGAGTATCATGAAGATTATTATAACGAGTTAATAGATACTACATGGACAAAAAAAGGTAATGCATTATTTAGTAGTAAATTAGGATGTTATCTTCATCAGTTTATTGTTGAAAAGTGGTATGGAAAAGAAATGCTTGATGATATGTATAAAAATGGTTATATAATAGAACATTTAGATAATAATGAATTTAACAATGTCTTATCTAATTTAGATTTTCTTTTAAAAGATTATAATACAGCAAAGGGTCAGTCTTTAGATAAAGATATTAAACGATTTAAAAATAGGATAGCTTTACGTATGTATAAAAATTTTAAAACGGGAACATATGAAATCTCATTAGGATTTAATGAAGCATTTGATGAAATTCTTTCTGATGGTACAAAAAAGCCAATTCAAGCAATGCATTTGCTATATGAACGTGATTATTATTCGGTTATATTAGATGCTAATAAAATTATTCATGATTATATTACATTAAATAGAATTGAGATAAACAAATTATCACACAGTAAACTAAAAATAGACTACGCATTATATTTTCATTTAACTCCTGAGGAGCAAGAAAGAGTGGGTAATGGTAAAGGTGGACTTATTGAAAGAGAGGGTAAGTACTATGTTATAATTGGAAAAAATATAAAACTTGAGTCTGTACATCAAATAAAAGATTGGAAATAAAATAAATAAATTAATTTATTTATTATGTATTAAGTTTAAATATACAATTTACTCAAACAACTTCCAATTTTTGTAATTGTAAAAATCAGACTTTAGATAACAATTTTAAAATAGGACAAAATAAAGCAAACAATGTCGGGAAAAGACTCAATTTATATAGTAAACTATTCTTACAGCGGGAGGTGATATAGATGGAATGGATGAATGCTATACAAAGTGCCATTGAATATATAGAAGAACATATTACAGATGACATATCTGCTGAAAAAATTGCAGATTATGTATATATGTCATCGTTCTATTTTCAAAAGGGGTTTAGTATGCTTTGTGGTTACTCTGTAATGGAGTACATTAGAAATCGTAGATTAGCTCTGGCCGGCGGAGAACTTGCTACGACTGATGAAAAAGTCATAGATGTAGCTATGAAGTATGGATATGATTCTCCTGACAGTTTTACAAAGGCATTCACAAGATTTCATGGAGTATCGCCTTCAATGGTGCGAAAAGATGATGTGATGATTAAAACATTTGCACCGCTGAAAATTGAAATTTCATTAAAAGGTGGTTATATTATGAATTACAAAATTGTTAAAAAAGAGAGCTTTACTGTACTTGCTTCATCAAAGATATTTAACTATGAAAACTGCAAGAAAGAAATACCAGTGTTTTGGAAGGAACATTACGAAAAGGGAAACGGGAAATATGTCTGTGGTATGTTTGGAATCAATATTGACGAAAGCATGGGAAAGGATAGCTTTGAATATCTTATTGCTGATGTTTACAATCCTGTTATAGATATTCCAGAGGGCTTTATAACTAAAACAATTCCCGCATTTACTTGGGCAGTTTTTTCTTGTGATGGACCTATGCCAACAGCACTTCAAGATGTAAACAAAAAAATATTTTCAGAATGGCTTCCAGCATTAAAAGAATATGAGTTTGCAGCGGGCTATTGTGTAGAAATGTATGACGCTCCAGATAAATATCCAAATGGTATACAGGACAGTAATTATCATTCTGAAATTTGGATTCCTATTAAGAAAAAGTAAATTCAAATAGATAATAGTCAGCTTATAGTTTGCCAAATTACTGGTAAGCAAATAAAGAAAATAAATGATGATGATATAAGACTCGGGTGAAAACTTGAGTCTTTTTTTGATGCGTTAAATTTGAAAATTTAGAGGGGGTTAAATTGACAAAAGGGGGCAGACTGTCCGAAAAATAAAGAAAGTAATAAAAAAAGCTTAAAAAGTAGTAAAAAATATGGTATAATAAATAAAGAAAAATTAATTAGGGGTGCGTATCATGCCATATATAAAAGGAGAAAATCGAAATCAAATTACTTTGTTTCCGATGATACTTGATGAATATATTTCAGAGGAAAGTTATGTAAGAGTTATTGATGCTTTTATTGAAAAGTTAGACATGGAGAAGATTGATATTTTACATCACACTGCTGCAAGTAAAGGTAGACCAGGGTATGATCCTAGAGATATGCTTAAGCTTTATTTATATGGATATTTTAATAAGATACGCTCATCAAGAAAGCTTCAGACAGAATGTGGCAGAAATATAGAGCTTATGTGGCTTCTTGGTAAAATTGTACCCGATTTTAGATGCATTGCCGATTTCAGAAAGGATAATGCTAAAGCAATAAAGCTTGTATTTCGTGAGTTTGTAAAGTTGTGCGATAAATTAAATTTATTGGGAAAAACAGATATAGTAATTGACGGCAGTAAGTTTAAAGCTGTAAATTCAAAAGACAGAAATTTTACAAAGGGTAATTTGAATGATAGGATTTCTTGGATAGATGAAAAAATATCGGTATATCTTGCAAAGCTCGATGAAAATGATGAAGAAGAAACCTCGCCAGAAGAAAAAAGTCAAGAAGAACTTAAAATGGCGATAGCAGAATTAGAGAGAAGAAAAGCTTTATATAAGTCATATTTGAAAGAAATGGAAACAGAAAATAAGACGCAAAAATCACTTACAGACCCGGAAGCTAAACTTATGAAAAATAACGGAAAATTTGATGTATGCTTTAATACACAAACTGCTGTGGATAGTAAAAGCCATTTAGTTGTAACTTTAAATGTTACAGATAGCTGCAATGATATGGGGAAGCTTGAAGAAACAGCAAAGTTTGCAAAAGAGAATCTTGGAGTTGATACTATTGAGATTACGGCGGACAAAGGATATAGAAGTACAGAAGATATGTTAAATTGTATTCTGAACGGAGATATACCAAATGTATTTTTGTTAGATAATCATAATGAATATAAATTTCATTTAGAATATGTAGAACGAGAGATTACAGAAGAAATGCTTACATCCACAAGGAGAGAGGATATAGAAGCCTGTTTATCTGCTGGTAAAATTCCAAATGTATTAAATGGAAAAGTGGAATTAGAATTAAAATTTATAGATAAGAAAGAAACAGAATGTGTCAAGTTAGAAGAACTTGATGAAGGAATGTATTTTATAAGAAATATTGATGGTAATACTGTTATATGTCCTGAGGGTCAAATATTAAGGCAGAAATCTCATAATAACGGAAGAATAAGATATGCGAATAAAAAAGCATGTAAAATTTGTGTGAAACGCTGTACCAAGGCTAAATTTAAAGAAGTTGATTTTAAGGAAAATCAAACAATAGTAAAACGGAATGTTAAGAGTACGAACAAAGTTGTTCAAATGCACAAAATGGGCATAATAAAACATAACAAGACTAAAGAGGTTGTATTGCATTTCATTCCGAATAAAGAAAAGCTTAAAAAAAGAAAAAGCATAGTAGAGCATCCATTTGGAACAATAAAACGCTGGAACGAGGGTTCATACCTTTTGTTAAAAGGAAAAGAGAAAGCCACCGCTGACTTAGTGTTCTCATTTTTAGGATATAACCTAAAAAGGGTAATAAATCTGGTTGGTGTGAAGGAAATATTGGCAGCTATATGAGCTGATATTTCTTTTTATTTCTCGAAATGGTATAAATTCAAGGAACATATTTTGATTTTTACTGAAATTTTCGGACAGTCTGCCCCCTTATGGTTTAGCTATATTTCATCATTTTGAATACATATATCTTTGTATTTTCTTATAACTCAAACAAAAAAATATGCATTACGCAAAACAAAATGATGTTTCCTTAATACTCTTCTCCATAATACTAATTTTTATATTTGCTGAAACATTTTTTCTGCATATGCTTTTATGTCATTTGGACTAAGCATTACATATTTCTCTTTCACACAACTAAAGTAGTCACCTATTTTTTCTTTGTCGATTATTCTATTTGATGGTACATTTTTTGGAAGGTCACCTCTTGCGCTCAACCATGGTGTTTCTGAATGAGTGAATTCTTCTAAGACTTTTCCACTGTAACAACAAATATGTTTTGCAACATTATACCACGAGTTTACAATTATTTTGTTTCACAAGTTGGCTATGATAAAGACAGCAAAATTCCAAGTATTTCAAATGATTATAAAGAACTTAAGCTTACTGTTTATGGCAAAGAAACAAATGTTAAAATTATAAATATTAATGTCAGTAACTCTGTGCTAATAAGAAGCTTTGCAGCGGCAATAGGGAAGTTTGATGTTGATTTTGAGAATGGTAAAGTGGTTGTAAAAACAAAATAGTTGTTGATTTCGACAATTTTTGTAGTATAATATAAACAGACACT
>CABVAP010000170.1 GCA_902496345.1 uncultured Eubacteriales bacterium | reverse complement strand
GAAAAACTTCCACGCCGTAGGCAAATAAATAGATTTCCGATGTAATCGGATTATAAACCAAAGACTTAAACCACCACAAAACTAGTTTTTTTAAATCTTTTTACCAAAAAGATTCAGCCCTACAACTTCTAATTTGTATAAAAATCAAGATTTCAAATAAGTGTTCATATCATTTTTTATCTCTTCTAAAGTAATTCCGTTTAGCTCTTTTTCCATAGCTGTTTGGACTTTTTCGAGTTTTTCATCAAGGACATTGTGTATGTTTCTTCCAACTGGGCATTTTGTGTTTGGATTTTCGTGGAAATGAAATAGCTTTCCGTTCTCTATACATTCAACAGCTTTGTAAATGTCTAGTAATGTGATGTCTTTTAAGTCTTTAGCTATAGAAGTACCTCCCGTACCCCTTGCAACATTGATAAGTCTAGCATTTTTAAGCTGTGAAAGAATTTTTCTTATAATAACAGGATTGACATTTGTGCTTGTTGCTAAAAAATCACTTGTTATTTTGTAATCGTTTTTAAAAAAATCTATGCAAGCAAATATATGAACGGCTATAGTAAATCTACTTGAAATTTGCATATAAACTCCTCCTTATTTTTAATACAAACAAATAATATCACAATATCCCTAAAAACTCAATTATTATTTGTTTTTATGTAAAATGTGATAAAATATTGATTTTGCAATATGTTACTTTTTCATAATTTACAAAGTAAATGAAATAGTATATAATGTTTGCAAAGGAAAATAATTATCATTTAAGGAGGTTTTTTATAATGGCAGTTAGTTTTGATAAATTGAATACTGGTGTAATATTAAAAGATTTAGGCTCAGCCTGTCTAAAATGTCCAAATTGTGAAAAATCAGAGTGTTTAATAGGTTATGGAAAGCAATGTATCACAAGCTGTGTAACTCAAAATGTAACTTATGTGGAAGATGGTTTTGCAAATATCCCTATGGGTGATTTTAAAAAATATGACGAAGAAACATTTATTAATGGAATTGCAAATATACTTCAGTTATGTGGTTCTTGTAAAGAAAATCATTTTGAAAATTGCATAATTAATATATTAAGAAGTTGCTATGAATTGGAACTTTTCGGAGAAATACAAGAATATAATGGTGATGCAATAGAATACATAATTAAACTTAACCATTCTGAACATAAACAAGGTATTTCAAGTAGAATAGTTGACGCTTATCATAAAGCTGATTATTTGAACGACAAATAAATCTTAATTAAATTTTACAAAAACAAGGTCATTGATAAAGTTGATGACCTTGTTTTATTGTTTTATTTTTATCTTTTATAAATTATTTGTTTTGGGCAGATTTCAGAACATCTACCACAATGTAAACAATTATTTTGGATAATACAAACTGGCTTTTGGGAAATATCAATACATTTTTGAGGACAGACAGAGTAACAAAGTTTACACCCTATACACCCATCTCCAACAAAATATCCGGATATATGTTTGTCTTTTTGGCTTTTTCCAACAATAAAGCTTTCTCTTTTTATTTTTGAAGGCTCACTTATGTCAAAAAATTCGCCTTGTGCATCGTATATACAAAATACATCTAAAGCAGTTCTTGTGTCATCAGGATAAATTTCTTTCATATATGGATTTTTTTCAAAAATTTCATTTAGTTTTTCGTGGCCAACATTTTTTATTTTTCCTCGAAGAGAAATAGCTCTTTTGTCTTTTGTTGCCGATACAGCTATAAAAAGTTGTTTCATTAGTTGGCTATAGAAAGCCTTTCCTCTTGCTGTTAAAAAATATATACCATTTTCATCATACAACATCATATCTATGACCCTTGTTTGTGGATAACCGTCATCGCCTATTGTTGCAACTGTTGTTGAATGAAATTCATTAATTAACATATCCAGATAATTCATTGTAATCCCTCCTAAAAGCTGGTTTAAACACAACAAATAAATTTTTTATTAAAATTCATAAGGTGGATTTCCTGAAAAGTCAGATATAGTTCCGTGAGGATTTTCAAGATAAAATACTTCGAAAATAGGATTATCAGCCGTTTGATATTGTCCTTTTACAATAGGGTTATCCATACAAGCTTGTTTGACTTCCATATTGTTTTCAAAAACAGCTTTTCCAGCAAGACGAATCCAAACATACTCTGGAGAAGAAACAGAAATTTCAATTTCTGGGTTTGCTATCATATCTTTATAAACATCTTTAGTGTTATTTGTGCAAAACCATAACTTACTATCTTTTTCAAAACAAAACATAAAAGGGCGACATTTTGCTTTGCCATCTCTACCAACAGTTGCTAAGTATTGTACTGGATTTGAATGTAAAAAATCTACTACTTTTTTCATAATATAACCTCTTTTCTATAAAATAATATCATTGTTTAAATGTAACCATCTTGGTTACAACTAAATAATACAACATTTATGTTGTAATGTCAATAATTACAACGAAAATTATTTTAAAAAATTTGGTTATTTTCTCAAAGTATGTGCATAATCCTCTACTTCATTCCAATTTACAACAAAGCCAGCTCCTTTTTTACAAAAAACAGAGCAAGATGTATTTTCTTTATCTGCACCCTTGTCATAACCTATTTTTTCGATAACTTTGTCGCTTATTTCACATTCATAATATCCGTCAAGTATAAGATTTATAGAGCCATAACCTTTTGTAAAGGCCATTAATTCTTCTGTATAGTCCATCATAGTTTCAACAGGGCATAATCCTGTAATAACTTGCTGATTACCCCTTTTTTTAGGCATATCAAATGAACCTCTCATTTTTTGAATATCCGACAAAACTCTACCAACAAAATCATCATCTACAGATATTTCGTATTTATAAAAAGGCTCAAGAAGTATATTTTGAGCTTTTTCTAAACCCTGCCTGATTGCTCGATATGTGGCCTCTCTAAAGTCGCCACCCTCTGTATGTTTTAGGTGTGCAAGTCCGTCCTGTAAAATTATTTTAATATCTGTTATCGGGTATCCTGTCAAAATGCCTTTATGTTGCTTTTCAAAAACGTGGGTTTTAATCAAGTTTTGGTAATTAATGGCGAGCCTATCAACGTGACATTCGCTTGAAAATTCAATTCCTTTATTTCTTTCGTTTGGTTCAAGACGTAACTGAACTTCTGCATAATGGCGTAAAGGTTCGTAATGTCCAAATCCGATAACAGTATTTGAAATAGTTTCTTTATATTGAACTTTTGGTTTTTCAAATCCTATTTTTATATTAAACCTTTTGAAAAAAATCTGTTCTAGCACTTCAAGCTGAATTTTACCCATAATATTTACAATAATTTCTTTTGTAAGTTCATTATATTCAACATTAAGTGTAGGTTCTTCAGCCTCAATAATTCGTAATTTCTGCATACATACGTTTACATCTGTGTTATCCAAAATATTTATTTTTGACTGTAGGGCAGAAGTCAAGTAGTTTTCTTTTGAATTACAACTATTATTTTGACCTTTTGTTATTACAGCACCACATTTTACATTTTTTAGCCCTGTTACAGCAAAAACTTGACCCTTTTCGGCAAAAGGTCGGCTTTCATATTTAACCCCATTATAAAATCTAATTTCATTTATCTTTTCTGAGTATATTTCTTGATTTTCCAAAAATAAAAACTCATCTTTGACATTTAATTTTCCATTTTTGCATTTGATAAAGGTTAATCTATTTCCATTTTCATCGTATCTAATTTTATACACATTACCTAAAAAATCGCTATTATCAGATTCATCTTGGTAATCTGTTAATTTATCAAAGACAGATATAAATTCATCAATTCCAACATCTTTTAACGCTGAGCCTTTCATAGCAACAAAGCAATTACGCTCAAATATCATTTTTTTCAAGAGGTCTATTGTTTCATCTACATCTATATCGCCATCAAGGTATTTATTAAGAAAATCTTCGTTTCTTTCAGCAACAAATTCCAATATGCTTTCATTGCTTAAATCTTCTATATTGGTTATTTTATCAACAAAAAGGACATCATCTGTTAATTTTTCCTTGATTTCTTTTATACAATTTTCCAAATCAAAGTTTTCCATATCACATTTGTTTATGAAAAAGAAGGTTGGAACCTTATGTTTTTTTAGAATATCAAACAAGGTAAGGGTATGTGCTTGAACTCCGTGGCTACCACTAATTACAATTATTGCATAGTCAAGGACTTTAACGGCTCTTTCTGTTTCGGCAAAAAAGTCAACGTGGCCTGGGGTATCGATTAGGTAATAATTATTACTACCTATTGAAAATTCGGCTTGGTCTGCGAATATTGTTATACCTCTATTTTGCTCTATTTCGTTTTTATCTAGGTATGATGTTTTATGGTCAACTCGTCCAAGCTGTTTTATAGCTCCTGTTTTATACAAAAGCTGTTCGGAAAAGCTTGTTTTTCCAGCGTCTACGTGTGCCAAAACTCCAACTACTTTATTCATTTTTTTATCACCTCCGTAAATTAGAAGTTGTAGGGCTAAACTTTTTTGTTAAAAAGATTTTAAAAAACTAGTTTTGTGGTGGTTTTAGTTTTTGGTTTATAATCCGATTACATCGGAAATCTATTTATTTGCCTACGGCGTGGAAGTTTTTCTGTTAAGAAAAGAGTTA
>CABVAP010000169.1 GCA_902496345.1 uncultured Eubacteriales bacterium | reverse complement strand
ATCAAACAAAATCAAAGTTCAGATACAATAAAACAAATTATTGACTATCTGAACCAGAAGACGGGTAAGAACTTTAAACCAACAACAACAGAAACCAAAAGACATATCAACGCAAGATTAAAAGACGGCTTTACTATTAACGATTTCTTTACCGTCATTGATAGCAAAGCTAGCCAATGGCTTAATAGTCCCGATATGTGCAAGTACTTAAGACCCTCAACGTTATTTTCAACGAAGTTTGAAAGCTATCTAAACGAGAACGGGGGCAACAGGACAGAGGGACAAAGACAACAGGGACAGGCACAGCCACCACAAGAACGTGTTTACAATGACGATAGTGACGACTTCCACGACTGGTCAAAAGAAAAGTTAGACGCATACATAGAGAGTGTGAAAGACGAACCACAGACAGTATAAAAACAATATGGATTTTACTATTTAGCTTTAACAATGTTCTTGATATACCTCTAAAATTAACGTAAAGGGGTCTAGAAACGTTTTTAAATACTTTTGTGATAAATTCATAGTGCAAATATAAAAACGTCTATAAGGTGGCTTAAAATGAATTTTAAAGGGGGTATAAAATTGCAAGGGATAAAACTACAAGATGAAAAGCTAGAAAGGTATGTTATAGGGTCAATGCTCTATGATAGCAAGGTCGCAGACTATTGTATTATAAGGCTACAGGCTGACAGCTTTGCAAATAGCCAGTATAAGCAACTGTTTAACTTTATGGCTGAGATGTACAAGCAGGGGACAGGGATAGACGTAACTACCGTTATGGCTTATATAAACAAAACGGGTTTCGCTAGTTCCTACCCTCTGACGACTGTTTCGGCATTGGTCGCAGAGGTTTCAACGACTGCACAGATTAAAACAAACATAAGGGATTTAAAAGAACTGGAATACCGTCGAAAAGTGTATAAATATGCTGACAATGTTAAGAACCTTGTTACGAGTGAAACAGATATTCACAAAGTAATCAACATACTAACAGAATTACCACAGACAGGCGACAAGACGACAGACAAAACAACAGGGCAGATAATAGCCGACACAATCGAAAGAGCAACCGACAGACTTCAGCACAAAAGAGAAATACAAGGCGAACCAATTGGACTAACTACCGTTGACAGGGTGACGGGTGGACTTAAACAAGGCGAATTTATCTTATTGACCGCGAACCCTAATGTCGGTAAGTCGCTTTTAGCGTTGCAAATCTGCATTAATTTCGCCAAACGAGATAAAAAGGCTCTGTACTTCAATTTCGAAATGAATGAAAAGCAAATCGGGGACAGGCTTGTTGCTATGGGTGCCGATTTTGATGTTGCTAAACTCAAAAGCCCTATAGGACTAACAACAGCCGAAGAACTTAACGCAATATCAATTGACCCTCTGGTGCTTGACAATTTAGGCATCTACACAAATACGCAAAAAAATATTGCGTCAATTCGGTGGAAATGTAAAGAGCTTCAAGCCAGAGGCAAGCAAATAGATTTGATTGTGGTTGATTACTTGCAAATGATGACGGCAGAGGGTAAGACAGAACTAGAACAGATTGACAACTTGAGTAAAGGACTAAAGAGCATAGCCACAGAGTTTAACACCTCTGTTCTGGTTATATCTTCACTAAACCGACAGAACCAACTGCGAGGCAGTGGGCGACTTGATTTTGATGCCGACCAGATATATTACCTAGAGAGGGACCACAACGCACCACTTGAAACGGACAGAATGAATGCAAAATTGAAAGTCACTAAAAACCGTGACGGAGGTAAAGGGGAATTTGAATTGTTGTTTGTGGCTAAATATTTAAAATTCTATTGCCCACCACCGTACAAGGTCGAAAGAATTAAGCCAGAGGAATTGCCAGAAGAATTTACAGACCCACAGACCAAGCTAAACATATCGTAGAATTAACATAATGGGGTCTAGAAACGTTTTTAAATACTTTTGTTAGTATTTGGTGGTTGAAATATAAAAACGTCTATAAGGTGGCATTAAATGAATTTTAGAGGGGGTTAGCTTTTGGGAATAAAATCAAATGAGTTTCACGAAATAAAAGAAGTTGCCGAAAGTCTTGTTGATACTGTTTTTTGTGATGACAATATTGTCGACAAAATAACGACATCAAGAGAGTTTATTGTGTTTAAAACTCTTGATAGGCTGGTGCGTCGTGTCTTCTTTTTGGTCGTCAATATGAGCGACAAAGATTTTGAAAAATACGTAGAAATACAACGGCAACAAATGCGAATGCAAAAAAATAAAAAAGATTATGAATTAACAGAACTTTTTTTCGATTTGCTGGAGTGTAAAAGACGTGAATTTAAGATATTGCAAAAGCTAGAGAGGGTCGAACGTTGAGCCCTCTCTAATTATGCAAAATAGGGGTTTTGCTCTAAATTGAGCAAAAGGGACAAGCGTTTTTAATGCTCAGATTTGAGTATATTATTATTTATAAATGCTAAGATTTGCTAAGGTTAAAAAGCCTATATAATAATTTCAGCAACCTTTGAAAATAATAACTAAATGATGACATTTGTTGACAATTTTTTATAGATATAGAAAGGGTGTTTATTTATGAGTGATAAACCTTTGAAAATGGAAATTAATTTGATAGTTCAAGAGAAACCAGAAACGCGAGAGGGATACGAATGTACGGCAGGTATTGGGGTTTATAAATTCGATAAAGACGGCGAAGAGTTTCCAGCATTTGAAAAGATTGTACAAGACACCAAGAACCCGACGGAAGTTATGGCGTATATCCTTGATAAGTATGTTGTTAAAAAATGCTTTCAGTGGCATAATGTAACGTATGACAAGGATAGAACAGTTATGACGCTTTATGGTTCTGATTTGCGTTAAATATGCGTTGGGGGTAGTTTATGACAAAGACAGAGATAAGACAATATTACAAGAACTTAAAAGAGATAGAGAGAAAAAAGAACCAGATTGAGAAGCTACAAAGGAAACTTGACAGGTTGGCGAATGATGATGATATAACGCTTGTTGACGATTTACAGGGCGTACAGTATACCGATGCCCCAACTGCTGGAAGTTCTAAACTATCCCCACAAGATAGAGCAATTAACAAGTTCTATCATCAGAGGAAACGACAGAGGGATTTTTTAAACGCTCAAATATTAGAACTTGAAAGCGATATAATTATAATTGAATGTAAGTGTATTGAGGTTGAAAGCGTTCTAAATTGCCTTGATAAAGAGGATTTAAGATTGATTGAATTGTATTTCAGAGATAACAAGACAGCTTTGCAAGTTAGTTTTGACTTGTGTATGAGTTCATCGACTGTCTGCCGTAAGATAAACAAAATTCTTAAAATTATGGGATAAAATTGTCAGGTATAGGGGGTATTTTTTCAAAAAAATTTAACTTTTTTCAAGACCGCACCCCCAGAATTATTTACACAAAATTCTAAATAAAAATATTTCTGTCGCAGAGGGTTAGACGTTTGTCCCTCTGCTAGTGGCTTGTTAAAATAACCCACTTTACAAAGCTAGTCAAGTATGGTACTATAAACACGTCATTTTCATATTATTTACTTAATCTTTTTCTAACAAAGAAATAACCGTCATTGTCTGGCGGTTATTTTTTGTTATATAAGAAAACCACCAGTTCAACTGGTGGTTCTGATTACTTGTTATCAATTGGTACAATAGCAAGGGTTTTACCTAAAGGGGCAAGCACCTTCAAAATTGTGTCGATTTGTGGGCTTGTTATGCCTTTCTCCATACGTGCTATTATAGGCTGTTTTACTCCACTAAGTTCTTCAAGTTTTTTTTGACTATATCCCTTTTCTTGTCTTGCCTTAATTAATTCACCTATAATCGCAACTCTCAAATTGCTTTCATTTATTTCTTCTGATGTTAAAAGGCTATCCATAAACTCTAATGCGTTTGTTCCTATAGCTTCCGAACCTCGTTTTTTTGTATCGTCCATATTTCTATTAGCTTCTTTAATAGCTGTTGTATAGTCTTTATCATTTTTCATTTTGCATTGTCCTTTCTTTATAATCATTCATAAGACTTTTGGCTTTTTCTATTTCTTTTTTTGGGGTTTTTTGTGTTTTTTTTATAAAAGGGGATAACAATATATATTTTTCTCCGTCGTATGCAAAAAACAATATTCTATTGCGTAGTGGTCTAAGTTCCCATATTTCGCCAGATAAATGTTTAATGTATGGCTCTCCTGCTCGTGTTCCGTATTCACTAAGGGTTTTTATATAGTCCCTTATTTTATTGAAATTTATACGGCTATTTTTGTCGTTCTTTGTTCCTAATTTTTTTAAATACTCTTTTACTGGTTCTTTGCCGTTTTTATCTTTATAAAAATGTATCTGGTACAAAATTATTTTACCCCCTTTCTAATAATATTATACTTAAAAGTTATTAAAAATGCAAGTGTTTTTTTGTTTTTTAATAATATATTTATTTTTGCTATTTTATTTGGGGGTGTTTTTATGATAAATTCAATGCGTCAGAGGGTTAAAAAAATATACCTACTCGTATACCTACCGATATACCTACCCACATACCTAACACAAAAATATATAATATACGTATTGTTACATAATAGAAAATAAATGTTGAATTTAAGGGATTTTTTAAGATTAATAGTATTAGATAGTATTGCTAAATATTCCACTC
>CABVAP010000168.1 GCA_902496345.1 uncultured Eubacteriales bacterium | reverse complement strand
GAGACGGAGTCTCAAGGTTTTGAAAGGTTTTAAGATTTTGACAACTTCTAATTTGTCATACAGAAAAAGATTAGAAACCAGAATTCATATCAGTAAGCTTTGCAGTAACTGTCATAGCTTCTCTACCGTTTCTTACGATGTTGATAGTAACCTCGTCACCAACTTTGCATTTACTAAGAGCAGCAGAGAGTTCCTCCATACTTGTAATAGCTGTACCGTTCATACCAGTAATAATGTCGCTGTATTTAAGACCGGCAACAGCAGCAGAACCACCATCTCTAACACCAGTAATAAATACACCTTTTGTATTTAAATTGTACATCGAAATAAAATCATCAGTCATAGTAAAACCGGCAATACCAAGATAAGGTTTAGAAATAGTACCGTTTTCAATAAGTTCATCAGCAATCTGTTTTACAGAAGAAGAAGGAAGAGCATAGCCTGTACCTTCAACAGTAGTACCAGAAGATGAAGAAGTAAGTTTTGCTGTGTTCATACCGATTATTTTACCGGTAGAATTAACAAGAGCACCACCACTGTTACCAGGATTTATAGCTGCATCTGTCTGGAGAACAGTAAGTTTTTTACCATCAATGTTTACTTGTTTGTTCTGAGCACTTATAATACCTTGTGTAACTGTTTTGCCCTGACCAAGTGCATTACCAATAGCAAGAACATATTCACCAACTTCAACTTGAGAAGAGTCAGCAAATTCTGCAACTTTTATATCTGTAATATTTGCATTTTGAATATCTGATTTTTTAACAGATATAACAGCAACTTCCGACTGAGCATCTTTTCCAACAAGTTTAGCTGGTATTTGTTCTGTACCTGTAATAGAGATACTAATGCTTGTTGCTCCGTCAACAACGTGGTTATTTGTTACTATATAATATTTGTCACTATCTTCTTTGTAGATAATACCAGAACCAGAGCCAGTATTTTCATAAACTTGATTAAAGAAATCTGTTTGTTGAGCTTTTATAGAAATGTTTACAACTGAACTACTAGCACTCTTAACTATTTTTATAACCTCATTGTTATCACTTATAGATAACTGTTTTGCCTCAGGAAGTTCATTAAATTTAAAATCAACATAATCACTTCCTTGTTCGCTTTCTGCTAGTTCAGCAGTTCTGTTTCCCATCATAACACCAAAACCAATTGAACCACCAAAAACAGCAATTGTCGCACAAGCTGCAACTGTACGTTTTAAAAACTTTCTGTTTTTCTTTTTCTTAGTTGTCACAAACTGTATAGATGACTTTCCATCAGATTCATCAAAATTAGCAAAAGGTTTGACAGTTTCTTTGTTTTCATATATGACATCTTGAGTATTTTCAAAATTATCATTTTCATAATTTGCTTTTTCTGAAAGTCCACTTTCAACATCAGAAACATCTTTTATCATACCGTCTTGAGAATTATAAACTCGGTATCCATAATCTTCTGAAGAAACCTTATTTGCACTACCTGCACTATCACTGTTGTCAAAATTACTTTTTGTAACATCATAGTTTTCATCTTTATTTTTTAAATCATTGTTTTCAAATTCGTTCATAATAAGTTCCTCCTCAATAAATATTTTAGATTTTACTTTTTTTACAATCACTAAGCATTTATGTAATGCCTTTCTTTTTCTTTACAAGTATTAGTATACAACTATGTTTTGAATAAAATATGTCCATTATGTAAACAATGATTAAGATTTGATTAAAATTGAACAAAAAAATTTTCCTAAGTTCATCCACTTTTTAAAAGCACTGGATATTATAAGGATACTATAATAACAAAATAAAACGAAAGTGGCATTGAGAAAATAGTATAAAAATAAAGAGGTCACCGTCAAGACTGAACCGACCCCCAATCGTTAGATTTTGGGTCTAACTTTTAGGGGTCAGTTCACTTTTCACCCCCTTTTTGTTCTTATTTTTGCTCTTATATTTTATTATAATTAGCCGAGCACACTTATTTCATACTCACCCACTCCACGTACTTTTATTTCTGTTGAAAAGAAAGCTTTCATAGCTTCTAATAAATAATAATTATCTTTAACCCCTGCTGTTTCATAAGCTGAATGCATAGCTAATTGAGCTGTACCAATATCAATAGTATTGATAGATAATTTTTCATTTAAAAGATTACCAAGGGTCGAACCACCAGCAATATCACTTCTATTTGAATATGTTTGATAAGGTATATCAGCAGTATTACAAATCTTTCTAAACATAGCATCAGAAATTGCATCAGTGGTATATTTTTGATTAGCATTATATTTTATAATTATACCGTTATTCATAATCGGTTTATTTGTTTTGTCTGAAAATTCTTGCAAATTAGGGTGTACAGCGTGTCCATTATCAGCTGAAATCATAAACCCTGATGATATTTCTATATTCAATTTTTCAAAATCAAATCCAAGCGAATTATTCACACGAATAAGAACATCGGTAAAGAATGTAGATTTTGCTCCTTGTTTAGTTCCACTGCCAACTTCTTCGTTATCAAAGACACAATATAGTTTAAGTGCATTTGTTTTTTTAGACTTTAAAAATCCCTGTAAAGTCATATATGCACATTGAACATCATCAATTCGTGGAGAAGAGAAAAATTCATCATCACAGCCCCATATAGTTCCTTTTGTCCTATTGTACAAAAATAAATCGTAACCTAGTATATCTTTAAAATCAACATTCGAATTTTCAGAAATAATTTCCGTAAATTTTTTTGCTGGTTTCTTTCCACTAAATAGAGGAATCATATCTTTTGCCGGATTATAGGCATAACCGTCATTAACTTTTCTATTGAGATGAATTGCCATATTAGGTATAACAATTAAATCCTTATCAACATTAACAAGTTTTGTTTTTATTCCATTTTCTGTTTTAACAACCACTCTACCGGAAACACTCAAAGGTCTATCAGTCCAGGTTGAAGCAATCATTCCACCATAACCCTCAACATTAATTCTTGTGTAAAACTCATCAGATATTTCTGGATTTTGCTTTATTTTGTATGTTGGCGAATCGCTGTGGCTTGATGAAACCATAATACCTTGATATTCTTGATTAGGTACATCAAACGCAATAATAGACGATAAATTTCTTATGACATAATACTTACCTCCATTTTTAACATTCCATTTTTCGTTTTCAAAAAGTTCTGTATATCCATTTAGCTGTAATTCTTTTTTTATATTTTCGACAGTATGATAACAATCCGGAGATTTTTCAATAAATTCAATTAAATCTTTAGTTACTTCTTTACACAAATCACTCATAACCTACACCTCTTATTTTTATTAAAATTTTACCTAAAAATATTATACCATATTTTTTTAATGGAATATCATATAATTTTCAGCTACAAAATTTTAACAATAAAAAACAAACATTTTTAATTTCTTTTTATAATAATATTTCTCTATAGACAAGCATATATTAGAAACAAAGCATAGCCAAAACGAAAGAGAGGTCTTTTGATGAAATCAAGTAAAATAAAATTTTTATTATATTTATTTTTAACATATAACCTGATATTATTATCAGCTTGTACATATAGCGAAACTGAAAAGATTAATGATAAAGATTATGAACATAATTCTTTATCAATTCAACAAAGCCAAGAAAACGCAGAACAAAGCCTATCATCACAAAGTTTAACACTACCTACCCAAAAGGAAACACCTATAAATATAGGCGAAACAATGCCCATAACAAGAGGTATTGTTGCAAAAATGATAGCATTAACGTTTGCGTCAACTAATGAAATAAATAGTCTTGAAAGGAAAATACCATTTACCGATACACAAAAAGAATTATGGTATGACAGGTACATAAATTTTGTATTTTCAAAAAATTATATGAACGGTTCAAATGATAATTTTTCACCAGAAGAATATCTTTCCGTATCTCAAGCCCAAACAATTATAGATAAAATTGACACAACGAAGAAAATCAAAATAAACTCAAATGATACAACAAAAAACAAACCCATTTCATACAACTTATGGACTGAAATTTATATGAAAGTCTTAAAAAATCTTTCTGGAAATTTATCATTAAAAGAAAAATTTGGTATAGAGGCAAAAAAAGAGGTAATACTAGCGACATCAGACAACAATTCAATTCTAAAAGAAGATTATATTATAACAAACAAAGGGATTTTAAAATCATCAGGATTTAATCTATCTGAATATTTAGATAAAGAAATCAGCTTTTGGGTTAAAGATAACGAATTATTTGCACTTGCCGACATTACAAAGCAAAATCCAATACTAAAAAATGTTTACATCACCGACATTTCTCCAGCAACAGTAAGTGTATTTTCAGGTGGTGCTGAAAGGATTTATGAAAAAGCTGACAATTTTATTATAGAAAATGAAAATTCGACTTTAAAAATTGCAGACATCTCACTAAACAATGGAAAAATCGCTAGTATAAACTTTACAACTGAGATGAAAGAAAAGCAAATAAAAAGCTTTACCAACAATCAAATAACTTGTATCGATGACGAAACTTTTGACACAACTGAAGATTATGGGGTATACTATATACAAAACAACAAAATAATGCTTGGCAACAAAAGCGACTTAATAGAAGGAAAAACATACGAGATTTACTTAAAGGACAACAAAGTATGTGCATTTATTTTCGATAAATTGGGGTTTGTCTAAGACCGTGGGGCTTTGCCCCACCACCCCACAAGCCTTTGAAAAGGCTTGACCTA
>CABVAP010000167.1 GCA_902496345.1 uncultured Eubacteriales bacterium | reverse complement strand
CCCGACATTTGGCAGTTTGTAGGCAATTTAATTTTTTATTTGCAATCGTTTATGGCTTTGTTTTAGCAAAAATAAAGCTTTTGTAGAAATTTTAGATTAGCCACCTTTAGTCGACAACAAGACAGGAAACGATAGTTTCCGGCAAAAGTTTTCGTCCACCTTTTTCAAAAGGTGGCCAGAGTTTGAGACGGAGTCTCAAGGTTTTAAAAGATTTTGACAAACCCCCATTTACAAAAAAGGACTATTCCAAGCTCGGAATAGTCCTTTTCAGCACAATCAGTAAAACTACCTACTAACTCTTACTTTAAATTTTTCTTTTTCTTCGTTTCCGTCATCATCTCTTGCGTAAACTGTGTATGTAAGACTTCCTGTGTCAGTAGCTTCAAACTTTAACTTCCAAACATACTCGTCACCGTCTTTTTTAGTATGTTTGCTTAAAGTAGCAACCTTGTCATCGTCAGGGTCTTCAATCCAAACTTTTACTGTATTTGTAGAAGTTCTAACAGTTACAACAACATCATCATATAAATCAACATTGCTGTCTTCAACGTCAACGTCATAGATTTCAAGTTCTTCGCTGTCATCTAAATCAAGTGTAAATTTAGTTTTAACATCGTCATTGTCTTCATCATAAGCATAAATATAATAGTTCTTGTCTGATTTAGCATCTTTTATTGTAAGTGTCCAAGAACGACTTGAACCAGTTTTAGAAGAAGATGTCGCTGTATCAACTGTTTTGTCGTTGTTGTCAGCAACTTCTACCTTTTTAGCTGCACTAGAAGTAATAACTTTGATTTTTACATTGTCACCCTCTTTGTATTCTTCGTCATCATCAACAGTTACGCTCTTAATTACAAGGTCATCATCGTCAGTATCTATACCTTTAACGCTAAAACTCTTGTGTGTTTCATCACTACCGGCATAAGCATAAACAAAGAATTTATTTGTACCTTTGTCCTCTACAGGAACAGATAATTTCCAAATTTTCTCGTTGTCACTTTTGCTTTTTGATGTTTCATATATAGTTTTTGCAACTCTTTTATCATCGCTGTTGTAAACATTGATTTCTTCAACATCATAAGTTGTTTCAACTGTGATTTTAACTTCACCGTCAACACCAACTTCATCATCGCTTACATCAATGTCTTTTATAGAGCAGTCATCATCATCGTCATCATCGTCATCATCGTCATCATCATCGTCATCACTACTGTTTTTATCAACATCAATTGTAACAGTTTGATATTCGCTTGTATAACCCTTTGCATTACCAGCATAAATATTAAATTCTCTGTTACCTGATTTAGTCATTTTAACTCTACCAGAGAAAACTCTGTCATCGCCAGATGCAGTGTAGCTTGTAAGCTCTTTTGTATCAGCATTAAAGTCATTTTCAATTTTAACTTTTGTAGCTGTATTGTTTGTATAAACTGTAAACTCAACATAATCGTTTCTATCAACAGAATAGTCACTTACAATGTAGTTTTTAAGTTTAGGAGATGAATCAGCAACAACGCTTACGCTAACAGGCATACCTGTTTCGCTGTATCCACCTTCGTTACCAGCATAAACTTGAACAGTTTTATAACCAGTTGTATTTGAGCTAGGAACCCAGTTTAAATTAAAAACTTTTGTTCCATCGCCATTTTCAGTATATGTCACGCTTTCGTTAATCATAGAATTAGTATCTGTATCAACGATTTTAACTTTATTAGCTGTTGCAGAAGTAGCAACAGTAATCATAACATTTTCGCCGGTATTTACAGCTGTAGCAGATGGCTGAGCAGTCATAACGCTAGGAGTATCAGTTGTTATAATAACCTGACGCAATTCATTATTCCAATCAACAGCAGCTCCCATAGCTTCACCAAGCATACGAACAGGCATAAGAGTTCTGTTCATAGAATTTATAGAAGGTGTATCAAATGTAAGTGCCTCACCGTTTATAGTAATAACGTTTGAACGCATTTTATGTACAATAGTACGACTACCCTTTGTAAAAGTCATAGTTTCAGTTTCTTTGTTCCAGTCTGTTTGCATACCGAAGTAATCAGCAGTTGTTCTGATAGGAACCATAACACGACTATTATAAATCATAGGCTGTGCATCACTAAAAATAAGTTTTTCGCCGTTTAAATAAACACCGTCTATATCATTAGTTGTTGCAGCAAATGATACATTAGGCATTGCCAAAACAGAAATCGATAAAATAGCTGTTGTAGCTAATGCTATTAATTTCTTTAACAATTAAATCATTCCTTTCGATAAATTTTGATTTTAAAGGTTTTTAGATACCGTAAGTTTTTCTGTATTCAAGCATTTTGTCAAGATATTCTTTTCCCTCAATCGTACCGTCTTTGATACACTCGATAATATCCTCAACAGTTACTATAGGGTAAACTTTAATTCCAAATTCATCATAAACTTCCTGAACAGCAGATTTTTCACCTTTACCTTTTTCCATTCTGTCAACAGAGATGATAACACCTGCAACCTCACAAGAAGCAGCAGCTTTTAAAATAGGTAATGTTTCTCTTATTGCAGTACCGGCAGTTATAACATCTTCAATAATTAAAACTTTGTCACTGTCAGTAATTTTGTGACCTACAATAACTCCACCCTCACCGTGGTCTTTAGCTTCTTTTCTGTTGAAACAGTAGTTTACATTTTTGCCAAATTTAGAGTAGATAGATGACGCAGCTGCAACACAAAGAGGAATACCTTTGTAAGCAGGTCCAAAGAATACATTTGCCTCAATATTGTTTTCTTCAATACATTTTGCGTAAAATTCGCCAAGTTTAGCGATTTGTTCGCCTGTTTTGTAATTTCCTGTATTGATAAAATAAGGTGCTTTTCTACCACTTTTTAAAGTAAAATCTCCAAATGTAAGAACATTTGAATTGCACATAAATTTGATAAATTCTTTCTTGTAACTCATAAAAATCCTCCTTAAAATTCAAAATAGTTTCAAAATAGTTTCAAAATAACATATTGCCAATATTGTACCATAAATTAAATGTTTTTTCAATCACTAATTTATAAACCTAATGCCAAAACATTACGGTTTATCTTCTTTTGATAACGTTCAAAATAGCCTTGACCTCGTTTTTAACTTCTCCTGAAACATAGAGAGCAACAGCATAAACCAAAATACCAATTGCAAGCATAAGACATAATGAAAGTTTTGTATCTCCCATAAACATTTTAATCAAGATTATAGAAACAGCCATTAAGAAAGAACTTATTAAAATTCTAGCAACAACAATAGGTTTAACTGACCATTTCATTTGACCTCTTGTACCGATTTTTGCAAGTATAAAATAAACAAGGAAACCGATAAATGTATTTACAGCAGCAGCATAATAGCCAAGCAACGGAACAAATATGACATTTAAAATAATATTCACAATTCCACCGATAAGACTTCTGTAGAAAATAGATTTTGTTTTTGCGTTAAGCTCCCAAGGCTTAATTGTATATTCAGTAAGACCAAGTAACATCATACCAAGAGCAACCCAAAACATTACAGTATGACCCTCAACATATTGACTTTCAAAAAGTACAGTTGCAGCTGTCTTAGAAACACATAAAACACCAACAACTGCTGGAACAGATATAAGTAAAAACATACGAACAGCTTCTGAAACTAAATGAGCAGCAAGTTCTTTTTTGTCCTCAACCCAAGTACGTAGTATAGTTGGATAACTTCCCCTCATAACAGCAGCAGAAAGAAGAGTAAATGCTGATGCAATAATAGAATAGTTTGTCTGGTAAATACCGGCTTCAGCCTCACCTTTAAAACCTGTTATGATGTAAATATCAGATTTGTTTAGTATAGATGTTGCAATAAGGTTACCCATAAGAGGTATACCGTAGGCCTTAAGCGTTGCAAGTATTTCAGGCGAACTATTTTTAACATTGATATATTTGTATATCTTAAGTTTAAAAAACCCTATTATAGATGTAATTCCGTCAAACACTGCATAACTTAAAAATATCCATTCGATTTTTTTGCCATAATTGGTCGCAAGGAAATATATAAGTGCAATTTTTCCAATTACAGAAAAGACAGAGATAAAAAGATTTGTTTTAACTGCCCTAACAGCGGCAAGCATAGAAATCATAAGTTGAGCCGTATTGTATGTTATAAACATAAGAAGTGCCAAAGCAAGCACCTCTGGTGTATATACATCAAGAAAGTTAGCAAGTCCAACAAACTTTGACGAAAGTGCATTTACCAGTATAAGAGCAATAACCCCAAAGAATATAACGATGATATTTACTTTAAGCCAAGCAGTAAAAACAGTCGTAAAAAACTTTTCCTGTTCATTATCGACATCATATTTGTTGATATAACGCAAAACAGACTGTATAAGCCATTGTATAGCGAACATAGCAACAGTTGTTATAGCAATATTAACGTTAGAATATTGCCCCATTTGTTCCGGCACAAATAGATACGACATTACAGAAAGCGTTAAAATTCCGACAACGCCCTCAACACCCTTTGCAAGCATATAAAGAACCGTATCCTTTGCCATTGTTCCTTTTTTGTTAGATTGTTCTGACATAATTTTTCCTTTCAGTTAAACTGATAACATCTCAATCAACTTTTGTAAATTTTTTATACATCTAATTTTAAACAATATTTTCGTTTTTATCAATAGGAAATTACGACAATACACGGAAATCAATTTTCATATACAACTTTTAATAAATTTGTACAGCTTATTAAAC
>CABVAP010000166.1 GCA_902496345.1 uncultured Eubacteriales bacterium | reverse complement strand
AAATTTATATTATAAGGTTTGGGGAAAAATAAACTTTCGTGCGTTTGTCCTGTAAAAACTTATTAAATTTGTTGATTTTATATTAATAGTTGTGGTAAAATAAAAAATAGTGTTTGTGACATAATTTATATTGATTTTACGGAGGATAATTATGAAAAAAGTTGACATAATTGTTCCCTGTTTTAACGAAAGTCAAGTAATTGACTTATTTTTTGCCGAAGCACATAAAGTGGTTTCTAAAATTTCTGATTATGAGTTTGAATTTATTTTTATAGATGACGGAAGTTCCGACAATACTCTTGAAATATTAAAAAAATACGCTAAAGAATATGACTTTGTTAGATATATTTCGTTTTCAAGAAATTTCGGTAAAGAATCGGCTATGTATGCAGGGATTAAAAATTCAACAGGGGATTTTGCCGTTATACTTGACGCAGATTTGCAACACCCACCAAAATTCATAAAAGATATGCTTATCGCTATGGAAGAGGGTTATGACTGCTGTTCGGCTAACCGTTTATCAAGAAATGGCGAATCAAAGGTACTATCTTTCTTTAAAAAAAGATTTTACAGATTGGTAAATAAAATTTCTGAAGTCGATATGCCCGATGGTGCAGGCGATTTTAGAATGATGAACAGAAAAATGCTTAATGCTGTTATTGCTATGAGCGAAGTTCAAAGATTTTCAAAAGGCATCTTTAGTTGGGTCGGTTTTAAGACAAAATGGATAACTTTTGAAAACGTTGAAAGGGTTGCCGGAGAAACAAAATGGTCTTTCTGGAAATTATTCAAATATGCCCTTGATGGTATAACTGCCTTTTCTACAGCTCCACTTAAAATTGCGTCTGTAATTGGTACTTTTATTTCGTTTTCGGCGTTTGTATATTTGATTTATGTAGTCATTAAAACGCTTGTTTTTGGAATTGACTTTCCGGGGTATGCCTCTATTATTACGATTTTACTCTTTATCGGTGGAATTATAATTTTATCTTGTGGTATACTTGGCGAATATGTTGCAAAAATATATATGGAGGTCAAAAACAGACCTGTTTATATTATTAGAGAAACTAACGTTGAAGATGAAAAAGATGATTACAGAAACTAAAGAGGTTATATTATGAATTTTTTTGAAAGTATGTTTCAAAAAGCCCTTAAAATCGGCTTTATTAGAAAAATATTTGAAATACCAATTGTCAAAAAGCTTTTAAACAAGGAAACCATAAACTATCTTATTTTTGGGGTTCTTACAACTATTGTAAGTTATGGTGTTTATATTATTGCTATGTGGATTTGTGGAGTTTCTGAGGGCGACCCGAACTTTGAATTAGCTTTTAATGTATCAACCGTTATTTCTTGGATACTCGCCGTAGCTTTTGCTTATATAACTAACAAGCTATATGTTTTTGAAAGTAAAAGCTTTAAGCTTGAGGTTTTAGTTAAAGAAATTTTGGCTTTCGTTGGAGCTAGGCTCTTTTCACTTGTATGTGAAGTTATATGGATGAATGTTGTTGTTACTGGTCTTGGTATGAACGACAAACTAGCTAAAATTCTTGCAAACGTTTTTGTTATTATAATAAATTACTTTTTTAGTAAGTTCTTTATTTTCAAAAAAGATAAAAAGGAGGTTTAATCTGTGCTTAATAGTGAATTTTTTAAACGAAAATTTGAAGAAAACAGATTTATATGGGGGTCTTTTGTTCTTGCTGCCCTCGTTATGCTTTCAGCATACATATTCCTTGGTTATTACCCTATCGGTGATAACATTATTCTCAAGGTTGATATGTATCATCAATATGGACCTTTTCACGAAGAATTACGACATAGACTTGTAAACGGAAGAAGCTTCTTATATTCTTGGGAGGGTGGTCTTGGTAAAGACTTTATATCTCAATTTGCTTACTACACAGCAAGTCCATTAAGTTTGCTTATGGTTTTATTCCCTCAAGAAAATATGCCAGAGGCACTTGCACTTTTTGTACTTCTTAAAGTTGCTTTCTCTGCTTCTTTCTTTGCGTTCTATCTTAAAAAGAAATTTGGAAGAAACGACATTACTATCGTTATTTTTGCTATGATGTACGCATCTATGGCTTTTATAACTTCTTACTACTGGAATGTAATGTGGCTTGACGCTGTTGCTCTTTTCCCTCTTGTTGCTCTTGGAATTGAGTCGCTTGTTAAAGATAAAAAATATAAAATGTATTGTATATCTCTTGCACTTACAATACTTGTAAACTTCTATATTGCCTTTATCGTATGCGTTTTTGCAGCGTTGTATTTCCTTGTTTTTGTTTTTTCCCAATATTCTTGGAAAGAAGACAAAAAGGTTATTATAAATAGATTTATACATTTCGCTATATTGTCTATTATAGCTGGTGGTATATCTATGATTTTAACTATACCAACTGCTGTTGCACTTTCACATACTCAGGCTAGTGACTCAACTTTCCCAACATTAAAGGTATATGACAACGTTTACCAGCTCGTAACAAATCATTTTGTCGGTGCTAGACCTGTCGTGCTTGGTAGAAATGAGGACCTTCCAAACCTTTATACTGGCTTGCTTACAATTATGCTTATGCCATTTTACTACCTTAATACAAAAATCAAGTTAAAAGAAAAAGTCTTATACTCTTTATTCTTAGGCTTTATGCTCTTGTGTAGCTGTGTTAATACTTTGGACTTCCTTATCCACGGTTTGCATTTCCCTTCAAACTTGCCACACCGTTTTACTTTTATATACAGCTTTGCAATTCTTATAATGGCATATAAAGCATTTATGAACATCAGATATGCTAAACTTAAAAATGTTTATATCTTCTTTGGTGTTTTTGTTGCTATTATAGCACTTACTGAATTTGTTATTGCTCCTCTTAACGATGAAGTTGAAAGGGTTCTTACTGATTATGACCTTGTTATAAATGCTGTTCTTGGCATTGTATATTTCTTATTCCTATACCAGATTATAAAAGGTCAGAAAAAAGATATTTCGCCTTTATTAGGACTTATTGTTGTTATTTTCGCTGAATGTATATTCAGTACAACAACTGGTATCGCTTATACTGGTAAAACAGTAAGAGAAAAATATGTCGGCACAACAAACGGTGTTGAAAGAGCGATTGAACATACAAAAGAACTTGACGGAAACGACTTTAATAGAACAGATATGTACCGTTTCGTTACAATAAACGAGGGTTCACTTTACCACTTTAAAGGATTTTCCCAGTTCTCATCTCTTGCTTATGGTAATACATCACAGCTTATGGAAGACCTTGGTATCGCTGCTACAAGTAACTCTTACAGACTTTACGACCCAACGCCTCTTTTTGACTCTATGTTAAACCTTAAATATATTATAAAACGTGACGCTCCTTTCAGCGATGGAAAAACAGTTTATAAATATATTGATAAGTTCTCAAACGGTACAGATGAACAAGTTGAAACGTTTAACAAAGCAACTGCTTATATTACTGAATGTACTGGAATTGAAACAAATTCAGACAATGTAATAGAAAATTACGACAAACTTTCTAAGGAACAAAAAGAAAAATTTGAAAATGTAACAGGTGTTGAAAAAATTAGTGACCTCTATGGTCTTAACGAAGGTGAATATGTTTATCTTTATGAAAATCCTTATGTTCTTCCTCTTGGTTTTGTTACTAAACCTGAAGTTACAAATTGGATTACAGAAAACGATTCGCCTTTTGATACACAAAATGATTTTGTTGAAAAAGCCACAGACGTTAAAGAGAATATTTTAAACACTATTCCTATTTACGAAAAAGATGTTGAAAACAAAAACATCAAGATAACAAACACAGACAAAGAGGAATATACAGACGCAAATGGTTCTTTGAACATAATGAAATATGAACTTACAAACCCTAAAGTTGTAAGCAGCAACGAAGAACTTCAACCAAGCTTGACAGCTACAATAAACTTTGACCAAATAAGTCAAGACGAAACAAAGAGAGTTTTCCTCTATGTTGACGCAGGCAATGCAAAAAGGGCCGTTTATTCTGTAAATGACGGTGGCGAACAGGACAGAGAAATAAGTACAGGTCGAAGCCTTATCGATGTTGGTGAGATAAACGGAGGCTCAAAAGTTACTCTTAAACTCAACCTTACACGTAAAGGTGAATATGAAAAAACATACAGAAAATCTGGTACAATTAAGGTATATGCTGCATATTTTGATATGGATACATTTGAAAAAGCACAAGCTGAGCTTTCTCAAAATCCTATGAAAATCAAAGAATACGGTGATGACTTTATAAAAGCCGAAGTTAATGTTGACAAGACAAACATTGACGGTCAAGGTTTCCTTTACACTTCTATCCCTTATGATGACGGTTGGACTATCAAAGTTGACGGTCAGGAAGTTGAAAAAGTTGCCTTTGGTAGTGACGGTCTTATGGGAGTTTATTTATCAAAAGGCAACCACGAGATTGAATTTAGCTACTACCCTATTGGCTTTAATATGGGTATTTGCATAACTATTATTTCTATTGCTGCTTTTGGTGCTTATATAGTTATTATGAAAAGAAAAAAAACAAATTGAGGTTTGGCAAAACCTTTTTAAAACCGTGGGCGTTGCCCACACCCACCACCTTTTGAAAAAGGTGGACGAAAACTTTTGCCGGAAACTATCGTTTCCTGTCTTGCTATCGACTAAAAGTGGCTAATCTAAAATTTTTACAAAAACTTTATCTTTGCTAAAACAAATCCATAAACGATTGCAAATAAAAAATT
>CABVAP010000165.1 GCA_902496345.1 uncultured Eubacteriales bacterium | reverse complement strand
ATTGCATTTTTTTAAGAAATTAGCGAACGAAAATTTTGGAATAAAATTTAATTTGTAAAAAATCGTTGATTTTTTGCAAGGCTGTCGACTTTTTCGACAGCCTGAAAAATATAATGAAATGATTTTCTTTTTTGTATTGAAAAATTTTAGAAATAGTGTTAGAATATATGTTGCATTAAGATATAAATAGATGTGACAATTTGATAGTAAGCAGGTGAAATTAATGGCGACTTATAAAACACCCGAAGAATTACGGGCTTGGTCGAGAAGTTTTGCAAATAAATCAAATATTATAAAACGATGGGCATATAACTATATAGACCCTGAGGAAGAAAAACTTAAAGAAGAACTTGCAAAAAAAGCTGAAGAAGAAGCTGCAGCAGCTGTGGTTTCTAATGTAGATGATACTAATAACAAAAATGTTGAATTTGATGATTCACCTTTAAATTGTGACGGTGTTTCTCACGAAGACACCCTTGAACTTGATAAGGACTTTGATTATACTCCACTTGAGATTAATACAAATACTAATCAGAATAACGTTAGTCAAAATGAAAATAATTCTAGCGATGTTGATGCAAGTGCATTGGCAAGCAGTATTATAGCTAAAGGGAATGCGTCAACTTCTAACATTTCAGAGTTGTTCTCTCTCGATTCATCAACAATTGATGAGATGAACTCAAAATTTCCAACTACAAAAGAACAGCTTACACAGGCAAAAGAGCCTAGTAGTGTTAGAAAGTAAAAAAATGCTTGACAATTATTTTATATTGTGTCATAATTGACCTATAAGTTTTTTTATTAAATATTTGGTAACAAAAAATATGGGGTACACCACCACGGGTGTAGCCCTTTTTGTGTTTATTTTTAGTAAAAATCAACCAATTTTTGCAAAAGGAGGTACTAGCTATGAAAGTAAATGGGCAACAAATAGAACTCAAAAATAGCATATCTGTTTATGATTTTCTTGTTGAACAAAACTACAATGTCGATAGAGTTGCTATTGAATTAAATGGAGAAATAATTTCAAAAACAAAATTTCAAAGCACAACTTTAAAAGATAGCGATGAAGTTGAAATAGTTTGTTTTGTTGGGGGTGGCTGATTTATGAATGTTTTTTTAAATGGAAAGAAAGTTGAAATTTCAGAGAAAACATTGTTTTCAGCTTTTCCAAAGAAAGAAAACAATGTGACTATATTAAACGGTTTTCAAACCTCTGATGACACAGAGCTTAATGAAAATGACGAGATATACATAATTGAAAAAGGTGTTATGCCACCAAAAGAAGAACTTGAGGCTATGATGTCAGCAAGGCACACACCAAAGGTCCACGAAATCCTAAAAAAATCAAGTGTTGCTATTGCTGGACTTGGTGGGCTTGGCTCTAATATTGCCGTTAGTCTTGCAAGGATAGGCGTTGGAAAGTTATTTCTTGTTGATTTTGATATAGTTGAGCCTAGCAACTTAAATAGGCAAAGCTATTACGTTCGTCATCTTGGAATGTTAAAAACAGAAGCAATGAAAGAACAGCTTAAAGAAATAAATCCTTTCATTGACGTTGAAACAATGAACGTCAAAATAACAGAAGACAACGTTGTTTCCGTATTTAAAGGATTTGACGTTGTTTGCGAAGCTTTTGACAATCCTGTATCCAAAGCCATTTTGGTAAACGAGCTTATGATTAACTCACCAAAAACTAAAATTGTTTCTGGCTCTGGTATGGCTGGTTATGAAAGTTCAAACACAATAAAAACTGAAAGAAAAATGAAAAACTTATATCTTTGTGGTGACTATGTTACCGGTGCCAGCTTTGGTATGGGTCTTATGGCACCTAGGGTTATGGTTTGTGCTGGTCATCAGGCTAATATGATTTTAAGGCTTTTACTTGGTATTGAAGATGTGTAAAAAAATTAATACCGTGGGGCAAAGCCCACGGTTTTAAATATTCTAAAAAATATAAAAAAGGAGTGTTTATAAATGGGTTCAGATATTTTCAAATTAGGTGGTAAGGAATTTAACTCAAGATTTATTCTTGGCTCTGGTAAATTCAATATTAACCTTATTAAGGCAGTTGCCGAAGAAGGAGGAGCAGAGATTATTACGCTTGCATTAAGACGAGCTAACACAAATGGTGACGCTAATATTCTTGATTACGTGCCAAAAAATGTTACACTTTTGCCAAATACATCAGGGGCAAGAAATGCCGAAGAAGCTGTTCGTATCGCTAGACTTTCAAGAGAACTTGGCTGTGGTAACTTTGTTAAAATCGAAATAATTCACGACTCTAAATATCTTATGCCAGATAACCACGAAACTGTTAAGGCTACAGAAATTCTTGCAAAAGAGGGATTTGTCGTTCTTCCTTATGTTTACCCAGACCTTATTATAGCTAAACAGCTTGTTGATGCTGGAGCATCTGCCGTTATGCCTCTTGCTGCACCTATCGGAAGTAACAAAGGTCTTGTTACAAAAGAATTTATAAAAATGCTTGTTGAAGAAATCGACCTTCCTATCATAGTTGACGCTGGTATCGGGAAACCATCACAGGCTTGCGAGGCTATGGAACTTGGTGTTTCTGCTATTATGGCAAATACAGCCGTTGCAACTGCTGGAGATATTAAACTTATGGCCAGAGCATTTAAACTTGCTATCGAAGCTGGTAGAATTGCGTACCTTTCTGGTACTGGACGTGTGCTTGATAAAGCCGAGGCATCAAGCCCTCTCACAGGTTTTCTTCAGGATTAATAAGCTTATTTATATTTAATTTGGAGGTATTTTATGAAAGCTAGAACAAACCATATGGAATATCAAGAGGGTATGGAAAAAATAGGTTCTGACATAATGGATAGAGTTCTTTCCGAAGTCAAGGAATATGACTATAACATCTATACAAAAAAAGATGTCGAGAGAGTTTTAAGCAAAGATTCGTCTTTAAATAAAGAAGATTTAAAAGTTTTACTTTCACCAGTTGCTCAAGATTTTCTTGAAGTTATGGCAAAAAAAGCAACAGAAGAAACAAGAAAACATTTTGGAAATTCAGTTTGCCTTTTCACACCATTGTATATCGCTAACTATTGCGAAAATGAATGTGTATATTGTGGCTTTAACTGTAAAAATAAAATCCATAGAGGTCAGCTCACTTATGAAGAGATAGAAAAAGAACTTTCAAATATAGCAAAAACAGGGCTTGAAGAAATTTTAATACTTACAGGTGAGTGCCGTTCTAAATCAAGTGTTGAATATATTGGTGAAGCTCTTAAAATTGCAAAAAAATATTTCAAAACTATAGGCATTGAGATTTACCCTGTAAACTCTGATGAATACGCTTATTTTAGAAAATGTGGTGCTGATTTTGTAAGTGTTTATCAAGAAACTTATGACCCAGATAAGTACGAAACTGTACATTTAAGTGGTTCTAAAAGAGTTTTCCCATATAGATTTAATGCACAAGAGAGAGCTATTATGGGAGGTATGAGAGGGGTTGCTTTCGGTTCACTTTTAGGGCTTTCCGATTTTAGAAAAGATGCTTATGCAGCCGGACTCCACGCTGATTTACTCAGAAAAAAATATCCTCACGCAGAAATATCTTTTTCAACACCTCGACTTAGACCATATATAAACAACGCAGAAAACAACCCTAATGATGTTCACGAAACACAGTTATTACAGGTTATGCTTGCATATAGACTTTTTATGCCTTATGCTGGGATAACTATATCAACAAGGGAAAGAGCAGGCTTTAGAGATAATGTTATAGGTATGGCTGCAACTAAAATTTCTGCTGGAGTTAGCGTTGGGGTTGGTGGCCACGATGAAGAACAAAAAGGTGATGAACAATTCGAAATTTCCGACCCAAGAAGCGTTCCCGAAGTTTGCAATGCCATTGTTGAAAAAGGTTTACAACCAGTTTATACAGATTATATTTATGTATAGAAATATCAATATCACTATAGATATTTATTTTGTTAGGTGATTTTATGAAAATTATTGCTATTACAAGTATGAAAAATGTTAATGGTGGAATAGATGATTTTTACAAACAAATTTCCAAAGTTTCAGAAAGTGGCGTTGACAAAATCATATTAAGAGAAAAAGAGCTTGATGAAAAAAGTTTTACTGAAATAGCTTTGAAATGCAAAGAGATATGCGAAAAAAGTCACACCGACTTTGCTATAAACAAATATTTCAACGTTGCAAAAGAGCTTTCTATAAAAAACATTCACCTATCCATCTTTGATTTTATAGAAAACCGAAACAAGCTTGACTTTTTTGACTGTATTGGTGTATCCGTTCACTCACTACAGGAGGCAGAAACAGCTCAAAATCTTGGAGCAAGCTATATAATAGCAGGTCACATTTTTAAAACAGCCTGCAAAGAAGGTTTAGAACCACGTGGGATTAACTTTTTAAGAGAAATATGTGACAACATCAAAATTCCTGTTTATGCAATCGGTGGAATATCACCAGAAAACATTTCAGAAATAAAAAACACCAATGCCCACGGTATATGTCTTATGTCATCTATGATGAAAGCACCAAATCCAAAAAAACTGGTTAACAAATTGGGGTTTGTCAAAATCTTTTAAAACCTTGAGACTCCGTCTCAAACTCTGGCCACCTTTTGAAAAAGGTGGACGAAAACTTTTGCCGGAAACTACGTTTCCTGTCTTGCTGTCGACTAAAGGTGGCAAAAATAATTTTTTTGATAAGTTTCATTTTTGCCGAGAGAGTGAATAGGGACGGCGAAGCCGATACAAAGTTTAGGTCCA
>CABVAP010000164.1 GCA_902496345.1 uncultured Eubacteriales bacterium | reverse complement strand
GTACTTTTTGCAATCAAAAAGTACCACGCCGTAGGCAAATAAATAGATTTCCGACAAAATCGGATATAAGCAGAAAAATTAAAATCACCACAAAACTAGTTTTTGAAATCTTTTTACTCAAAAAATTTCCCCCTACAACCCCCAATTTATAAATCTAGTTTCCTTCAGAAGCTCCCTCTCTGATTTCGATACCGTTTTCGTCAGCAAAATCCTTCAACTTTTTGTATTGCTCTTCGTATTTTGCAGTAATCTCATCAATTTTTTCCTGAGAGTCAATAGTACTAAAGTCAATACTTTCAGAATAGCTTTTTATTTCATTAGCAATTTCAGCACATTTTGCGTTTGCCTCATCATCTAGTGTAGATTGTTTTTCTTGAATTTGTGTCACTATAGAAGTAATTTGAGAACTAGCGTCCTCAAGAGCTTTTGTATTAATTCCACAACCAACAAACGCAACTAACGATAAAATACCAATTCCAATAGTGAATAAAAATTTCTTCATAACTTTCCTCCATAAAATAAATCTAAAATATTTTCAAAACCTTTTGTCACTTAGCGACCTTTTTTATTATTGCGTCACCAAAATATAAGTCCTCCACAGTCGTAATCTTTATATTGTCATAGTCACCCTCTGTCATTTTTACCTTTTTCCCAATTCTTTCGACTAACATAGAGTCATCTGTACCTAAAAAATTGTCTTCTATAGCCTTTTTGTGAGCCTCCATAATTAAATCATATTTAAAAGATTGAGGAGTTTGGGCAATCCAAAGTCCGTTACGTTCCGGCGTTTCAGAAACAATACCATTTTCATCACAAACCTTTATAGTATCTTTAACTTTAACCCCAAGCACACAACTTTCATATTTTTGAGTTTCATATATTATCTTTTCTATGTATTCACCTTTCAAAAAAGGTCTAACACCGTCGTGTATTAAAACTATGTCCGTATCACTGTCTAAAGCACAAAGACCATTGTAAACAGAATTTTGTCTTTCTGCCCCACCCTCTATGATAGCTTTAACTTTTTTTACGTTGTATTTTTCAATAATTTCTTTTTTACAAAATTCTATGTCATCTTTGCCTGTCACAAGTACCATATCATCTATTATGTCACAGTTTTGAAAATTCCAAAGAGTTCTAGTAAGTATAGGTACTCCACCTATTTCTAGATATTGTTTTGATATATCCCCGCCCATTCTTTTTCCTTTTCCTGCCGCAACAATGATTGCACAGTTTTTCAAGTTATCCAAAAAATCACTCCAAACCATTTGCTATTAATTCAAAAAAAGTATATAATATTATTATGAATTATTATACTAAATTAATAAGATATTGTACAGTAATAATAAAATATTTATGAAAAGGAGCAAAAAAAATGAAAAATACACCACATATTAAACAACAAGCAGAAATAGCCGAAACTATTCTTTTACCAGGCGACCCATTAAGAGCAAAATTCATTGCCGAAAATTTCTTTGAAAATCCAGTTTTATTCAACGAAGTTCGTGGTGCATTAGGTTATACAGGGACAGTAAACGGCAAAAAAATATCTATCTTAGGAACAGGTATGGGCGTACCAAGTATGGGGATTTACTCTCACGAGTTAATCAATGTGTTTGGTGTAAAAAACCTTATAAGAATAGGCTCTTGTGGCTCAATTCAAGACAACGTAAATATTTATGACATTGTACTTGGAATGGGTTCATCAACTACATCAAATTTTGCAGCACAATTTAAACTTCCGGGAGTATTTAGCCCAACAGCCAGCTTTGAGCTTTTAGATAAAGCAAAAAAATCAGCCGATAAACTTGGAATAACTAACGTTCATATAGGCAATATTCTTTGTGATGACGCTTTTTATAATGACGATGAAGAAGCATTTGATAAATGGAGAAAAATGGGCGTACTTGCGATTGAAATGGAGTCGGCTGCCTTATATATGAATGCAGCTAGATATAATGCAAATGCTCTTTGCATATTAACTGTTTCCGACCACCTTTACAGAAAAGAGGCTATAAGCACAGAAGAAAGAGAAACTTCATTTAACAATATGATTAATATAGCTTTGAACTTAGCGTAATAAATTTACTTTATACTAGATTTGAAAAAGGGGTGATTATAATGAATTTTGTTGATTTAATCATAAAAAAAAGGGATAAAAAGACTTTAACAAAAGAAGAAATCGACTATTTTGTAAATGGTGTTGTAAATAAAGATTTTCCGGATTATCAAATTTCGGCTATGCTTATGGCGATATTTTTAAATGGAATAGACTATAAAGAAACTGCCGACCTCACTATGTCTATGGCAAATTCAGGTACAATTCTTGATTTATCTCATATTAAAGGTATAAAGGTAGATAAGCATAGCACCGGTGGTGTTGCCGATACAACAACTCTTGTTCTTGCACCTTTAACAGCCTCTTGTGGACTTCCCGTTATAAAGATGTCCGGTAGAGGACTTGGACACACAGGGGGAACAATAGATAAACTTGAGTCAATCCCTAACTTTAGAACAGACCTTAATGACGAAGAAGCCTATAACCTAATTAAAGAAAACAATTTCATTATTACAGGTCAAACAGAAAACATCGCCCCTGCCGACAAATATCTCTATGCAATGCGAGATGTAACAGGAACTGTTGAGAGTATCCCTCTTATTTCAAGTAGTATAATGAGCAAAAAAATAGCGTTGGGTTCTGACGCAATAGTACTTGACGTAAAATGTGGAAACGGTGCTTTTATGAAAAACATTGATGACGCTGAGAAATTAGCCGAAACAATGGTAAAAATCGGTGAGAATATCGGCAAAAAAGTCATTGCCGTTGTAACTGATATGAATGAGCCTTTAGGGAAAAATATAGGCAATTCCTTTGAAGTCATTGAGGCTATAGAAATTTTAAAAGGCAACCTTGAGGGTAGATTAAAAGAGGTTTCGCTTGAACTTGGAAGTTATATGCTTATACTTGGAGGAATTTGCAATTCAAAAGAAGAAGCAAAAGAAATGTTAGAAGAAAACATCAAAAACAGAAAAGGTCTTGAAAAATTTAGACAACTTATTAAAAAACAAGGTGGAAATCCAGATGTACTTGATGATTATTCTCTTTTTCCACAGTCTAAATGTAAAGTTGAATTAAAAGCAGAAACATCTGGTTATGTTGGTTCATTTGACACATATAATGTAGGCAAGGCATCTTGTGAAACCGGAGCCGGCAGAAAGAAAAAAGGCGATAAAATCGACTATGGTGCCGGAATATTATTGAAGAAATCGTTAGGCGAAAAAGTTTGTACCGGTGATGTTTTAGCTGAAATTTATGCCGATAGTGAGGATAAATGCAAATTATCACTTGAGATATTAAAAAATTCAATAAAAATTGCAGATACTAAACCAAAAGAAGCAAAAACTATTTTAAAAGTAATAGGAGGTTGATTTTATGAAGAGAGCAACCATAATAGTTCTTGACGGTGTTGGAATCGGGGAGCTTCCGGACGCAAATAAGTATAATGATTGTGGTAGCAATACCCTTATGAATATCAAAAAACAAGTTCCTAGTTTAGAACTTAAAAATATGTGTGAATTAGGTCTTGGAAATATAGAAGTACCCGGTGGAAATTTATACACCAAAGTAGAAAATCCAAAAGGTTTTTATGGAAAATGTGTAGAACACTCTGCCGGAAAAGATACAACAACAGGGCATTGGGAAATTTCCGGTATATGGCTTGATAAACCATTTCCAACATACCCTAAAGGTTTCCCAAAGGACGTTATGGATAAATTTGAAAAAGCAATAGGAAGAAAGACCCTTGCAAATTATCCGGCATCAGGTACAGAGATAATAGCAAAATTAGGCGATGAACACGTAAAAACAGGCTATCCGATAATATATACATCAGCAGACAGCGTATTTCAAATTGCAGCACACGAAGATGTAATTTCGGTTTCAGAGTTGTACGATATGTGTAAGAAAGCAAGAGAAATTTTAGTAGGTGAGCATAGTGTCGGCAGAGTTATAGCAAGACCATTTGTCGGAAGTTCCGGAAACTATACAAGAACAAAAAATAGAAAAGATTTTTCACTTGAGCCTATTTCAAAAACACTTTTAGACTATGTATCTGAAAGTAATCTTGATGTCAAAGCCGTTGGAAAAATAGAAGACATTTTTTGTAACAGAGGCATAACACACTCTGTTCACACAACCAACAATGCAGACGGAATAGAACAAACAATAAGCTATTTGAAAGAAGATTTTAGTGGTTTAATATTTACAAATCTTGTTGATTATGATATGCTTTACGGTCACAGAAACAACGTAAAAGGTTTTGCTGATGCACTTGAATACTTTGACAATAAATTGCCGGATATAATAGGCGCAATGAAAGAAGACGATATACTTTTCATAACAGCAGACCACGGTTGCGACCCAACAACACCAAGCACAGACCACTCAAGAGAGTACATTTTCTTAATCGGATATGGCAAAAATGTCAAACCTACAGGAATTGGCATTCGCTCCACATATTCCGACATAGCAAAAACTATTTCAGAATATTTAGGAACAAATCAAGATTTAAAAGGAACAAGTTTTTTAAGAGAAATCAAATAAACAACGCAAAAAGCCTTGAGTTAAACTCAAGGCTTTAGGCTGTTGATAAAATCGACAGCCCTGCAAAAAATCAACGATTTTTTGCAAATTAAACCAGATGAGTAAACAGCTGTTTCTTCGCACAAGACTTTTAAGCCCTTGAAACAGCTGTTTTCCTCAGCGAAAATGCGATTTCCGCTTG
>CABVAP010000163.1 GCA_902496345.1 uncultured Eubacteriales bacterium | reverse complement strand
CAAAGGAAACATAATCCTCTACCGCCTCTATCAATTCATCAGTATAATAATCTGATGTTGGTCTTTTACTTCTGATTTTCAGATGTTTCTTAATAAGGTGTTCTGCAAGTGCGTGCCCTGCTGTTCCCTCTTCTGCATAGGTGCTTGTTTCATCTGGAAACTGCTCCTCTAATTTCAACGAGGGTGTACAGCTTAAATACCTCTTGCTTGCAGACGGACTAAATCGTGCATGTTTTGCCATTACAATTCCTCCAATTTTCTGAAAACCTCTGATAAGCACTCCTCAGGAATAGCTGAAAGCTTAGCAACATTGTAGCTTTTAATAATTTCTTTTACTGCGTTATTATTTCCCTCAGATGCCTTTTTCTTAGCTAATGTGCTGACATCTTCGAATGTAACAGCCTTTTCTTCAGATTTACCTTCTTCAGTATTCTGCTCAGCTTTAGCACTATCTTCAGCCAAAACACCTGTCATATCTTCAGCCTTAGATAAATCTGCTGAAATAATACAAGCCTCTGCTAATGTGCGATAGCTTTTTGCAAGATTTTCAAAGCACTCAGCAATTTTTAAATATTCTTCTTTCATACCATTTTGTCCTTTCAAAATTTATTAAGTCAGCTAACTTGCCTATATATTACTCCATTAACAACCAAACCTACAGGACATAAAATGTCTTGTTATAAAAACAAAAAAACCTGTATTTATGCGTTTTTTGAAATTTCACTTCTTATCAAAACTTCAAATAACCCAATAAATACAGGTTTTTAAACCGGACATTTTTTGTCCGGTAAATATAAAAATTTTTTAAAAAAATAAGCCGGACATTTTTTGTCCGACCTAATAAGCTAAGCATTTTCATTAGCAATCTCTTTAATTCCCGCAACTCTAAGCTCTTCATTAACCTCATAAATACTTTTTTTCCAGCAACAATTAAGTATAAATTTATAAGCCACATCCTCTTCAAAGCACGATATAGGCTGAGTACTTGATTTACTTATTAAATTTTCACTAAGCATAGGATGAAGATGCATCCCAATACATATAGCCACTATTGTTTTAAATTTTGGCCTATAGCCATAATCCCCTCTCATTCGCTGTATCGTTTTAACACTTATAAGCGAAGTTCCTTCAAGTTGCTCCTCTGTAATATCATACATTTCCATTAGCATTGCTAATGTATCTCCAAATGTTCCGGGAAGTTTTTTTATTATATCCGCACAAATTTTAGCTTCTTTTTTAAGCATCCTTCCTCTGTTTATTACACTATCATTCTGTGGCAAGTCATTATATGACACCTCGAGCAATTCATCAACAAGGGCATCTCTAAAAAGAACGCACTCCTTATATTTTTCAAGACTATAATTAGAATTCTTTACTTTTTTTACTTTAAATATAAGACAACACTCATCAATATGTTCATATGCATAATCCGTCAGATGTGCAACACCATTTTCTTCTTTGATATATTTACTATCATTAATGCAAAAATGTGCATCAACATATACGAATTTCCCGTTGTTGATTACTTCAAAAAACCTATTGTTAGTTGCCATTTGAAACAGTGCATCTATTACCCCTATCGTATACGTCTGACCTTTCTTCAAAACACCCTTTTCAAAAGTATAATTCGTTATATACCTATCGTCAATGTATGTAAGAACACCCTTTGCTTCTTCATACCCCAAATCCAACATACGAAGCTTTGCTGCAAGCTTTGATACTCCAAAAAATTCAGCTAATTCAAATATAACAGACTCGATTATGTCTGTATAACTTGAGTTATTCAGCAGTTTTTTATTTTTATCTATCAACTTCTCTATTTTTTGTAGGGTTGTTTTTTTAGGCATTAATATTCTGGGAGCAAGAGCACATGCCTGCCATTCCATCCATTCGTATTCATTCCTCTTTCTACTATCTCTTGAATTAATTTCTGAAACCTGACATCGTATAGATGAAGCGTCAGGATTAAATAGTTTTTGTAATTCAAAAAACTTTCTATGCTTATCCCAATGAACACACTCATGTACAATGGTATTATTTAAAGAACCTAAGTTTCGCATAAAAAATACATCAGGGTCAATTAATATAGTTTTTTCTTTCACTTCCATAGAAACAAACCTATTTGAAACCCTATCATATACTTCGATTTGCCCATCTTTAAAACAAGTTTGTCCAAATACAGTACAAGTTTTTGATAACGATGTCATTATGACCTTTATCCCCATTCTTTCAGCAAGTGTATTTGGATTTAAATACATAGGCTTTAGAAGTACCTCGGGATAATATCCTTTTAAAAAGTCCTCAGCAATACTGTCCAAATCTTTTGAATACATTAGAGGGATAAGTTGATTTGTCAATTTATTTTCCTTTTTTCTATCACACTCATCATATAAATAAATTCCCTTAATATCAAAATTTTTCAAACCATTATCAAGCAAAGCAGTGCAATCTATTTTAAACCATTGATTTATATCTTTAGACTCTATATCATGGTATTTATTCATCTTGCTTGCAATAATCAAGCCATTTACAATTACATCAAATGATATTAAATCTCCCGGTAAATCATTAATATCTATAAATTTTATACTAATATCATCAAGTTCAACCTCAGTATAATATTTCCATTTTGTAATCCTTAAATCATTTAAAACAAACTCATTAACAGTATTATATAATTTATCATAAAAAGTTTCTTCAATAAAACTTTTAAAAGAATATATCGCCATAATTCTTCACTCCCCAATAAAACTATATAATAGTATTATATCAGAAAATAGATAGATTTACCATATACAAGTAAAAAAATAATACAATTATTATGTATGGTGATAATTGCTAAGGAAACACTGATTAATTCAAAAATCAAAAATAATTTTAGCCGCAGCGATGGAAAAACTAGTGCGTAAGTGTTGTTTTTCGCAGAAAAAATAACTTGAAGCACGACCAATTTTCCATAAAATTATTTTTGATAACCTTAAATCAGTGTTTCCTTAAAACAAAACTTTTGAACTATCAAAGAAAATGCCTCTTCTATTGAGTACATAAACATTTATTTATAAATATTCATCTTGAAGAATAATTTTTTCTACAGGCTTTAAACATACTGCAATACCACCGTCAAGCTCATCATTATCATCTAAAAGCAAAGCGTAAGAACCATCTCTTTCAAATATTAAAGTTCTTGGGATAAATCTTGATTCTGCAGAATCTGAATAATTATAGAGTAAATTTTCAATAATCTTTATCTTATAATCTTCCGATTCAGTAAATTCAACGTATGCTTCTTCCTGCTTTGATGTAATCCCATCCTTTTCAAAATAGGCTTGTATATTTAACTCTATAGAATATTTTTTACCAAACAAATTTATATCTTTTTTTCTCTTCCAACCTATATTAAATGTAATCTCACCAAATAAATTGTGAATCATAATTATGCTCCTTTCTTTACAGCAGAAATACCTCCACTGTGCGGTATATTGTTATGAACGACACTTGGTACTTTTTGCATCGTTTGCATATCTTTGCATTCGTGCCAAGCATCTGTCCCACAAGAGATAATCCGCTAGGAGTTATTAGTCTTTCATTGGAGAATTTGATTACAAGCATTTTCATAAGTATCCACCTCATATATTGATTGATACTTATATTTTACCATATGAGGCGCTAAAAGTATAGGAAAATATAAGAAAGTCATGTGTTTTTACCTTCACCCATTGGGTGAAAACAGAAACGGAAAATGAAAATGCGTTACACCCTGTATTCATAAGGTATAAGCCATAAATTGGGTTAATGAGTTTCACGGATTAAGGTTTTAGAGATGCCCAAAAATCAATTCATCAAAAATAGATTTCGTAAAAACACAAGCTAAATTGTTGAAAAAAATTGGATTAAGGTGTATAATAAATGTTAGTGAAAAATAACTTCTTTTTGATAAAGATTTTTAGGAAAATGAAAATATTGAACAAGGTAGAATAATGAATTACCTGAATCCGTGAAACTCAATTATTTTTTTACGGGAACTGCTTAGGATAGATGTTGTTCATTAATTTACATCGAATTTAAGTACTCAATTCCCGTTTATTGTCAAATTTATTTCCATCTTTAGCTTATACGAGCAAAAATGACGTACTTTAATAAGCCTCTATCTGTTTTGTGTTTTTAGGCTAAGGCAAAACGATTATAAACATCCATAAATGCATGACGCCACACATTACTGCAGCCAATTGCCAAGATAGTCCTTCTCCCATGGGTTATTATATTGCCGTTTGTATAATGCTATATATGATAGTTGATGAATTTGCACCCCTAACAGTATTAGAAAACAACCAATTTTTTCTACCTCTAACAAATGGCTTAACACTTTGCTCTGCTAAATTGTTACTTAACTGGATTCGTGCATCTTGAAGAAAGCTACCAAGAAACTCCTTTTGATTTATGGCATAACTAATAGTTTTACCCACAAGACTTTGTGGTAAGGTTTTTGCTTTTACACTATCTATCCAGTTATAAAACTCATCAAAAATGGCTTGGGATTTATTCTGCCTTAAAGAAAGTCTTTCTTCAAGAGACATTTGTTCTTTATCCGCAAAATCCTCTATTGCAAAAAGTTTAAGAATATAATCCTTTCCTATTTTCGCAGTTTCGTTATCAGGACTTGCAACTGAAGCCTCGTGAAATTTTCTTTTTGCATGAACCAAACAACCACATAGCATAACCTTCTCCAGCTTTTTATAACCTGAGTAGCCATCACAATGAAGATAACCTCCCGACCAATTCTCCAAAAATTTCTTGGGATATATGCTGTCGCGTCCTTCTGTGTATTCATACAATATAACTTGATGGCTATTATATACAGATGT
>CABVAP010000162.1 GCA_902496345.1 uncultured Eubacteriales bacterium | reverse complement strand
TTTTACGCAAGCGAATGTGCCGTTGCCTACTTTTGCGTAGCAAAAGTGCTGAAAGCTAGTGGGGTGGTGGGGCAAAGCCCCACGGTCTTTGACAAACCCCAATTTACCTGTCATAAAATTATGCAAATCAACCCACCGTTGCCCTCGTTTATAATTTTCTGTAATGTTTCTTGTAGCTTTATCCTTGCATCTTCCGGCATTTGATATAACTTTGTGCTTAAACCCTCGTTTACAAGGTCGTGCAAAGACTTTCCAAATATGTTGTATTCCCAAATCTTTGATTTGTCGTCGTCATATTGCTCTTTTAAATAGTCGGCAAGCTCTTTGCTCTGCTCCTCTGTTCCTACTATTGGGGCAACTTCTGTTTCAATGTCAGCACGAATTAAATGTATGCTTGGAGCAGAGGCTTTCATCTTGACCCCATATTTTGACCCGTGTTTTATTATCTCTGGTTTTTCAAGCTGCATTTCCTCAAGCATAGGAGTAACAACACCATACCCTTTCGTCTTTACCTCTTCAAGTGCATATTTAACCTTGTCATATTCCCTCTTTGCGTCAGCAAGAACTTTTATCGTTGAAATTAATTTGTAATCGCCGTCTATGTCTAAACCCGTTGTTTCACTTAAAACTGTGTAAAATAAATTGTCCTTTACAGAAAGCTCTATATTTGCTATTCCCTCACCAGCGTCAATAGATTCTATGTAACATTTCTTTATATGCTCATTTTCAGAGAAAATAGTAAGGGCATCTGAAATTTCCCTAATCTTAGAAACCTGTTTCAAAAACTCTTTGACTGACTTCACTAAAAATTGTTTTAGCCAATGTTCAAAATTTAGAGTTTCAATCCACTTTGGTAAGTGTATATGTACCTCAAGTATCGGAAATTCATATAATACTTTTTCAAGAATATCGGTAATATCCTCTGCCTTTAACTGAGCACAATTCACAGCTATAACAGGAACTTTATATTTTTCCATCATTTTATTTTTAAGTTCTTCCGTTTCGGCAGCATAAGGTTTTGTTGTGTTCAAAAGTACAACAAAAGGTTTGTTAAGCTCTTTAAGCTCTTTTATAACTCTTTGCTCAGGAATTATATATGAGCTTCTTTCAATTTCTGTTATAGAGCCGTCTGTTGTAATAACAATCCCTATTGTGGAATGGTTTGTAATTACCTTTTTTGTACCTATTTCGGCAGCTTCAGAAAATGGAATTTTTTTATCAGACCAAGGCGTATTTACCATTCTTGGTGAACCACCGTCAAGATGACCCGTTGCACCTGCAACAAGATAGCCAACACAGTCAATCATTCTAACTTTAAAATTCAAATTGTTCCCAATAGTCAAGCTAACTGCCTCGTTAGGGATAAATTTCGGCTCTGTTGTCATAATCGTTTTCCCTTCTGCACTTTGTGGAAGTTCGTCCTTTGCCCTTTCTTTGTCATAATTATCAGAAATGTTTGGTATAACCATTAAGTCCATAAATCTCTTTATAAAGGTTGATTTTCCTGTTCTAACGGGTCCAACAACACCTATGTATATATCGCCGTTTGTTCTTTCAGATATATTTTTACAAATATCATAATTTTCCATAAATATCCTCCTCATTTACAACCTAAAGCATAGGAAAAATAGGCTTTATAATAACGTTCTAATATAAATTTATGTTACAATTTTATATTTATACTTAAAACCAATGAAAAGTTGCACAATTCACAAAAATAACGAATTGTCAGATATTATATTTGACAACTTTTGATAGTATTGTTATAATTATGATATAGGAATTAAATTAATTTTGTTATTATAAATCAAATATTTTTGTTATAAAAAAACAAAAGACAGAAAGGGGACTTTAGTTATGTCTAACAGATTTATCTTAAATGAAACTTCATATCACGGAAAAGGTGCTATTAACGACATCGCCACAGAGGCAAAAGGTAGAGGCTTTAAAAAAGCACTTGTATGTTCCGACCCTGACCTTATTAAGTTTGGTATTACTAAAAAAGTTCTCGATGTTCTCGAAGGTGCTGGCCTTGCTTATGATGTTTTTTCAGAAATCAAACCAAACCCTACAATTGAGAATGTTCAGTCTGGTGTAAAAGCTTTTAAAGATGCTGGTGCTGATTACTTAATTGCAATCGGTGGTGGTTCATCTATGGATACAGCAAAAGGTATTGGTATAATTATAACAAACCCTGATTTTGCTGATGTAAGAAGTCTTGAAGGTGTTGCTGACACTAAGAACAAAGCTGTACCTATTTTTGCAGTACCTACTACAGCCGGAACTGCTGCTGAAGTTACTATAAATTACGTTATAACAGATTCTGAGAAAAACAGAAAAATGGTTTGTGTAGACCCTCACGACATTCCTGTTGTTGCATTTGTAGACCCAGATATGATGTCATCTATGCCAAAAGGACTTACTGCTGCGACTGGTATGGACGCATTAACTCACGCAATCGAGGGATATATAACTCTTGGAGCTTGGGAGCTTTCTGATATGTTCCACCTTAAAGCTATTGAAATTATTTCAAAAAGCTTAAGAGGTGCTGTTGAAAATACAGAAGATGGACGTGCTGGTATGGCACTTGGTCAGTACATAGCTGGTATGGGATTCTCTAATGTAGGTCTTGGAATCGTCCATTCAATGGCTCACCCACTTGGTGCGTTATATGACACACCTCACGGTGTTGCAAATGCTATTATTCTTCCAACTGTAATGGAATATAACGCAGAAGCTACTGGCGATAAATATAAATACATAGCAAAAGCTATGGGTGTTGAGGGAACAGAAAATATGTCTGTTGAAGAATATAGAAAAGCTGCTATAGATGCAGTAAGACAGCTTTCTAAAGACGTTGGAATCCCAGCAGACCTCAAAGAAATTGTTAAGGAAGAAGATATTCCTTTCCTTGCACAATCAGCTTATGATGACGCTTGCCGTCCAGGAAACCCTAAAGATACAAGTGTAGAAGATATTACTAAATTGTACAAATCTTTAATTTAATATAACACTCATACGGTCTAAGAGGTATCGCCTTTCGATGCCTCTTTTTCCTTTTGCAATATTTTATTTTTGTTAATCACGTCAATCTAATTTTGAAATATTTATGAAATAAACAACTATAAATAAACAAAATTAAAAATATTAATATCCATTAATTACCAAAAAATGTAAATTACGATGCTTGAATGTATAAATTATGTGAAGTTATAGATTAAAAAAATAATAAATATTGCAAGTTTATTACTAAATTAGATTCACGTGATTTATTTTACTTGACGTATCTTTGCAAGTCTTATATAATGATAATGTTATAAAAAATCAGAATAGGAGATGTATTTATGGATTTATCTAATATCGTATTTTTAGACGGTCAAATGGGTGGTTCTGACGTTGCTGCTCAAAACCAAGAAGCTAAAGCTGATACTAACGCAGGTACTCAGGTTGCTGCTGACGCTAACGCAAACTCTTCTGCTCCAAGTGGTTTTATGGGTATCGGTGGTATAGCTCTTTATATCGTTGGACTTATCGCATTATTTTACTTCTTTGCTATTAGACCACAAAAGAAAAAAGAAAAAGAACTCACTAATATTCAAAATGGAATCCAAGTTGGAGATTGGGTTATGACTTCAAGTGGATTTTATGGAAAAGTAGTTGACATAGCAGACCAAGTTTTTGTTGTTGAATTTGGTGTTAATAAAGGCGTAAAAATTCCTGTAAGAAAATCTGAAATTATCGGAAACAAAGAGCCAAATCTTACTGTATCTAGTACTGAAAAAGCTGACACTGAAAAATAATAATGCCAACAAAAAAGGTTATCCAATTTGGATAACCTTTTTTGTTGGCAAAATCACCAATATTTCAAAAACTTTAATTATGATATGTAAGTAAAATAAAACAAAATATCTACAAATATTTATCATCTTTCTCAGTTTCGTGCTTTTCTATAATTTCATTTATCTTTTTTTTGTTATAAAGCATATGCATAGTCATAGCGTGTTTTGCGTCCGTTGGGCTATGCCTAGCAATAGCTTTAGCAATAGCACGATGAGTTTCGATAGTTTCATCTTTAAGCTGTCTTGACGTTATATTTGCAAATACAGCGACAGAAGTATTAATTGTAGGTATCAATTTTTCAATAACGAAATTTCCAGTACATCGTGCAATAGCTTCGTGAAACTTTACATCTTCTGACATATGGTCTTCATCGTTTAAAATCATTTTTTCAACCTTGTCACATTGTTCCATTATAACCTCAATATCTCTATCTGTCGCCATAGTTGCAGCAATAGCAGCAATTTCAGGTTCAAGAATCATTCTAACTTGAAACAAATCTTTAGCCAGCTTATATTTATCTTTTGCAAAGACAAGACCAAAAGGGTCCTCACTAACCCCTGTATTATCAGCAATATATGTACCTGCCCCACGTCGTATAGTTAAGACATTTCTACTTACAAGGATTCTAACAGCCTCTCTAAGTGTACTTCGCCCTACCCCAAGTTTATCGCACAAAACATATTCATTATCAATTCTATCGCCAGCTTTAAGATTTTTTTCTATTATGTAATCTATAATTTTATCTGCCGTTTGTTCTGGCAAAGTTTTATTCAAATTAGTAAACACATTAATCCACACTCCTCACAAATCCACGCACAATTTCAATGTTTCACCATTATATAACATTATAATTCAAAAAGGTATAGATTTACAAGAAAAATTTAAATACAACTTTATTTTTTAACAAAAAAATACCGATTCTAGGGACAGAACCGGCAAAAAATCAAACATATTTAGGAAAATAAATCATGAAAAGATATAGCGGGAAACGGACTCGAACCGCCGACACTTCGGGTATGAACCGAATGCTCT
>CABVAP010000161.1 GCA_902496345.1 uncultured Eubacteriales bacterium | reverse complement strand
GGACAAAAATATGGTACTGGTTTTTAGTGCCATATTTTTCACGGCTGGTCCCTACCTTAAAATTGACTGCAAGAAATGCTTGCATTTCTTGCAAGGCTGTCGACTTTTTCGACAGCCTGAAATTTTACTAAGCTTATAACCAGAATTGTATAAGGTACGCAACCGCATAATGAATCGTTGGGTTTTCGTTACAAAGTGCATTGTCACCATAAAAGAATATAGTAGCAAAGTCATAGTAAAAACTAAACGCCAAACCTATCAACAATATCGTATAGATATGCTTTTTAAGATAGTCGTTTACCCTCTCCAAAAGCGTCAATATAAGTATTATTCCAGATATAAACATAAGCCAAGCAAAGTCTGTCATATATCTTTGTAAAAGTCCGGCAAGCTGTGTATCTGCCACAACAATTATAACAGAAAAGACAATACTTGCAACGGTAAATCCAAACAAACCTTTTAATTTCAATGTATTTTTAAATTTAAACACAAAAAGGTTTATGCAAAGCAAGAAGTGATTAAACAAAATACCACCAAATAAGTATTCGTGGATTGTAACACCCATATAGTTTGTATAGAACCAGACATCGCTTATAAAAGGAAATCTTGGACTATATGCTGGTGGCTGGAAGAGATATGAGAAAATTCCGAGAGGTGTTCTACCTAAAACGATACCTCTTCTTGTCATATCATTTGTTGTCAAGTTGTAATTAGCACCAAAATCAAAGACTGAATCAAACCTTATGTAATTGTAGTACATAAGACCAATCGCAACTATAACATAAGGAAGTACAAACAAAATTGTGTACTTAATACTTTTCTTTGAGAACAACATTCTATCTTTGAAAACAATATTCCAAAACAAGAATATTGCAAAGAACGAACCAAGCAAAAGTTGTGGACGACAGCCAGCAACAAGTGCCATACATAAAGAACCAAAGAACAATCTACAGCCAGAAAAACCTTGAAACTCTTCATTATTTGTATTGATTTCATTTTCTGGAATATCCATATCTATTTTCTTGTAATCTTTTATATCTGCCTTTTCACCCTCTGTATGTTTAACTCTCTTATACTTCATTGATGAAAGCCAGAAATAAAGTCCTGCGACAGAGAACGTCAGACCCATTATTATCGGTATCGAATAAAAGTCCGGACGTTTTAGGAAATACATAATTCCACAACTATCGATAAAGAAGAAACTTAACAGAACGTAAGTTATGAATGGGACATTTTTAAACCACCTTTGTATTATCCTGTGTATAAGCCCAAGCACAGCAAATATAAATATACAAGCCGTAACCAAAACTCCCATAAAGTTAGGGAAATCAAGACCTGTTATTAATTTAAAAGGTAAATAGTAAGTAAGCACAGGAACTATACCGAAATATACGTAATATTTACCGTTGTAATAAGCTCTGTCCCAAAGATAAGTATCTTTGTTTTCTTTCATAAGCTGTTTTCTATAGTTTGAATCGTAAGGGTTATCCATATCCAAAAGAGTCTGTGACGGCTCTTTATCAAGATAAACGTGTCCCTCTAGCAACGAATTCGTCAACTGATTATATTGCAAATGATGTTCAATCCCCATAAATACAAACTTTGGATTTAAAACACTAACCCCAATAAATCCACTTATATGGACAAAAATAATTATACCAAGAACCAATTTTTGTCGTTTCGACTTTAAATTTAAAATGTGTTTATAAAATGGTGATTTTGGTCTAACTATATAAACGGCCATAATAATCAAAAATACAACAAGCACTCTAATTATTGAGAAAAACATCGGGTAATTAGCATTTATTCTGATTTCATTTATAATAAATCTATCATTTTCATTTGCTTTTATCTTTACCTTTAGTTTTTCACTTTCGCCACTTAAACTAAGATTAATATACTTTGTTCTTTCAACATCTCTAACGACATCTCTTTCTGGAAGTGAGAAATATAACTTATTCGCCTCATCTGTAGCCCAAATTTTATAAGTCGTTTTTTTATACGCATAGCTTTTTCTTTTTACGTTTTCAAGGTCAATATAGATATTATCAACTTTTGCATTTATATCGTTGATACTAATTTCAGCTGAGTCTTTATCCGTAACAAGAATTGTCGGCCTAAGCTCTCCATCGTCGTTTGTCCATTTATTATCCGGCTCATATTTTAAGCCACTTCCATACAATAAATTTTCTGGTCCGAAAACTTCTTCGTCATTTGTGAGTGTTGTAAAAAATCTGAAGTTAAAGACAAATAGTTCAAGAACAATAGAAATTACAAAAGCAATTCCCATAAACTTTAAAAATTTTTTCTTTTCCATTTTTTTACCTCGCTATAATATTATTCAGAACCTTAACAAACTTATTTTTTAAGTTCTAAAATATCTGCCCCCTACCCTCTTTATTTTCTGTTACTTAAATTTGCATAACAAAAAGATTATACTTAAAAGATACAAACAAATCAAGTATTTTTACAAGTATTTTTGTAATAATTTTTAACGAATTAAAAAAACATAATTATAAGACAACTTCGCCGTGTCTTGTAACGTGGCAACTTATGTTAATAGCAACAGGCAAACCTGCGATATGTGTTGCATAAGTTTCTATGTTTAAGCCTAAAACTGTTGTTTTTCCACCAAGACCTTGAGGGCCTATCCCTGTTTTATTAACTTTTTCAAAGAGTTCATCTTCAAGCTCTTTTATATGTGGAATTTCTGACGAACTATCTAACTCTCTTAAAAGTGCTTTTTTTGCAAGGTATGCACTCATTTCAAAATTTCCACCTATACCAACACCAACTACCATCGGTGGGCAAGGATTTGAGCCAGCAAGTTTTACAGTTTCTATAACAGCTTGTTTAACGCCCTCAACGCCCTGAGCTGGTTTTAACATATAAACCCTACTCATATTTTCGCTTCCAAAGCCTTTTGGGGCAACTGTTATTTTTACTTTATCACCAGCAACTATATCGTAATGTATTATAGCTGGCGTATTATCCTTTGTGTTGACACGAAGAAGTGGGTCACCAACAACCGATTTTCTCAAATATCCCTCTATGTATCCTTGTCGAACACCTTCATTTATTGCATCAGTCAAATTTCCACCTGTAAAATGAACATCTTGACCTATTTCCATAAAGACAACTGCCATACCTGTATCTTGACAAATAGGTTTCATTTTTTCTTTTGCAATATCAGCATTTTTAACAAGCTTTTGCAAAATATCTTTTCCTATTTCAGAAACTTCCGTTTCAGCTGATTTTTTTAAGGAATTATAAATATCATCATTTAAAATACAATTTGACTCTATGCAAAGTCTTTTAACATTTTCTGTAACAACACTTAAATCAATTTCCCTCATCTGTAGCTCTCCTTTTGTTATTTAAATATTTTTTATACATTTTTTACTTGTTGTTTTTTAATTTATTACTTATTATTACTTACTTATTTTCTTATTGTTACTGCTTGTCTTCCCATCTGTTTCCAAGCTTTTATAAAACGTATTTTTTCCTTTTTTGTATAGCCGGAACTTGCAAGTGGGTCATTTATATAGACATAATTATCATCATAGCCAACGACCAAAACAGAATGTTCATTATATGTAACAGTAACTTCACCATCTGGCGTTATCCAAGTTTCAAAGCTACTTTGTGGCAACTCATCATATTTTGTATTTGTGATTATCCAAATCGGGCAATTTTTATTAATGAAATAATACAAATCTTCAAACTCACAACCCGTTAAATCAAGTGCGTTATTTCCAGCATAAGATGACAGCAAGCCATAAATCGGCAAATGATAAACACCAAGACCTTTTGACGAATAATCAAATATGTTTCCAACAAATCCATTATTAGGGTTTCCAAAATATATTTTACCATTTATAACGTTATAAGGTGTTGTATCTTTTTTAACCTCTGTTGCCAAAGTCATTTTATCGACCTTTATACCTTTATAATTAAGAAGCATTGCAAGGCTTGTCACTTCACAGCCTCTTTTCAGTTCAGGAAGCTGATTTATATGTGGAACATAAGATATTATTTTCCCCGAAATCGGTTCGTGGTTATTCCAGACGAACTGGTTATTCTTCCTATAATAAACATCTGCATATTTATTTTGTTTAGCGAACGAAACAGCGTCAGCAAAAGTATTAAACGCTTTAAAATTATCGCCACCATCAAGATATACATTATACTGTGGTGTATTATCCCAAAGCCAAAAGTTACCGTTATATCTTTTAACCGATGCGTTTTCATATTTTGACGCATACTCAACAGCTTCTTTATAATCAAAGAACGTATTTATAAGTTTATCATTTTGATAAACTTGAAACTCACCCTTATAGGAATCTATTATAAGTTCATTTTTCTCGCTCTCTGGCAAATCTACTGCCATTTCTGTTTCGGTTGTTTCCTCTGTATAGTTCAAAAACTTTTTTACTTCATCTTGAGAAAAAACGAAAAACACAGCGAACAGCACGCAATTCAACGCAACCAAAACAAGAACAAGAAACACAACTACTGTTTTTTCTAGTTTTTTCATTATCTCCCTCTTTTTTATTTAAAATCATTAAAACCTAAGGCTTAAGACCGTGGGGCTTTGCCCCACAAACCCAACCTCTTAAGACCGTGGGGCTTTGCCCCACCACCCTACCCTCTTTCTTGAAAGAAAGAGGGACAAAGAACTTTTGTCGGAAACTATCGTTTCCTTTCTTGTTATCCCCTTATGTAAGCGAAAATAAGATTTCGATAAATTATATTTCTACCCTAAGCATAAATTAGTACAGCGTAACCTATACAAAATTCTTTTAAAGCCTAAGACCGTGGGGCTTTGCCCCATAAGCACTAACTTATAAATAATAACTGATTTTTAGCACAT
>CABVAP010000160.1 GCA_902496345.1 uncultured Eubacteriales bacterium | reverse complement strand
TAGATTAAAAAAATAATAAATATTGCAAGTTTATTACTAAATTAGATTCACGTGATTCCTCCTAAAAAAGTAGTTGTATCAAAAAGGAATATATGCTATAATACGAAGTGGGTTTGCATATTCCTTTTTAGATATGTTTTTGTTTGCCGTCCTTACAAGATTGAGGACGGTTTTTTATTTTTGAAATGATTAACTGGCGTTTTCTTCAGTTTTGTCTTCATTTTGTAAAGCTAAACTTTGTCTATATTCTGTTGCAAGCATTGTTCTATTAAATTCTGCAGTAGGGTCTAGTTTTTGAACTAAGGTTTCAAGCTCATCAATTGATATGTCAAAAAATTCTTTTCTCATATTTATTTTGTTTGTTCGTCTATCAGACAGGCTAGTGTGTAGAGAATGCTCTAAACCTACAGCGTCATCAGAAAAAATAAAACTATGAACATCAAACTTGAAAGGAACAGAGGCACTACCTAATTCGTTTATACGGTCAATAGGATTAGTTCTTCTTGTCATACCAATCTTGAATCTATTGTCACCGAAAGAGCCTAGGTTACTTATTATATAAACATATCCAGCTTTTCCGTTTTGTAAATTTATTATTTCTTCTTTTTTTGTTTCAACAGATTCTAATTGTTCTTGTAACTGTTTTATTTTTTCTTGTAATTGCATTAGTAATTCGTTATCTTTGCAATAATTTAATTGTTCTTGAGCGTGTTCTATTTCTGTTTTAAATTTTGCTTCTTCTTGCTCAACTAATTTTTGTTGTCGTTCTAGCTCTTTGCGTTCTTCCATTTCTTGTCGCATTTGTTCTTTTAATGCTTGTTGTTCTGCTCGTTCTTGTTCTTTTTTTACATAGTACTCATACTCAATATCTATACTTTTTTCAAACAATATTCTTATTTCTGCAATAAATGTATGTAAAGTGGGTGCAATTATTTGACTTCCGTCAGACGCAATTTTTAAGTATTTGTCAATCATTATATTAAAACTATTTTTACATTTATCAAGAGTTGTATATTTTAGTCCTATTAAAATATTTTGTAGTTCTGCACGTAGAGCAATTACCATTAAGCTATATATAGCTTTGTTTGTTTTTGTTGTATATCTTGACTCATATTTTGATAATGTTTTTTCAATTAATTTATTGTTTTCTCTTGATAATGCTTTTAATATTTTTATATCATAAGAGTGCAAAGGAAGTTCAAGGGAAGGAGAGATAATAGAGTTTATATTGATTTCATTAGAACTACTTAGCTGTGGCAATACAACGTCTGTATTGGAGTAAGCATCTAGTATTGTTGATAACTCTTTTTGCAATGAGCGAATAATTTTTAATGTCCCTTTTTGTTGCTCTATTTTTTCATTTTGTTTATTGTACTTATCTAATGTATTATTTAATAAATCCTGTGTTTCTGATAGCTTTCTGGTACAAGAATCTATAGCATCTTTATACTGATTAATTTTATTTTCAATTTTTTGTTGAGTCTTTTGCACCTCATTATTGCGTTCAGATTTTATTTTCTCTATATTTTGTTTTATTTTTTCTAGTTCGTTTTCAGCATAAGCTATGTCTATCTGTAGTTCAGTTAGTTCGGTTCGTTTTTGTGGAATAATTTCCTTTAATCTTAAAAATTCTAAAATATCATCAAAAAGTGATTTTATGGACATAATAACACCCCAATTCATTACATTTTGTAATTTACATATCTATTTTATCAACGATTACAAGAGGTACAGTTACAGAAGCACGACTTATTGCTTCATAGGTATAAAGACCTTCAGAAAATCCATAGATAGTTATTACATCACCATTTAGAATTCTTGAAGAAACTATCGATGGGCGATACTTAATAAAAATTACTTTGTTATAATCAGAATTTATTGCCATTCTCAAAATAGCAAGAGCGTCGGTACCACTGTCTTCTGAAACTTGTATTACTTTTCCTGTGAATTTAACTTTTTTCCCTTGGTATTGGTCAGGGGTTCTTGCAAGTTGTTCAAAGGTTATACCTGTGTTATAGCCGATTTTTTCTTGTTCTTCTCTCTCAGCTTTTGCAGCAGCTGCCTTTTTCTCTCTTTCAGCTTTTTCGGCAGCTGCTTTTTTCTCTGCTTCTGCCTTTTCGTCAGCAACTCTGTCGGCTTCAGCTTTTTCAGCGTTAGCTTTTTCGGTTGCAACTCTTTGTTGTTCGGCAGCTTTTTCATCATCTGTCATCTTAAACCACGGAGCTGCTTCATCAACTTTTGCTTGTAATTCAACCTTTTCATTGTTTAATTTTTCTATATCAGTCTTTAGGCTTGATATTTCATTGTTAAGGGAATTAATTTCGTCTTCATTGCAACCAGATAATGCTAAGCAAATTAAAATTAAGCCCGTGGTTAGTTTTCTTTTCATAGTAACATCTCCTTGTCCTTTTTATTGTAGTTTACATACAACAAAATTATACAAGAAATGTAAAAAAGATACAATATACATTTGTTATTTTTTGAATTTTTGTGAGATTTTTTGGTTTATATGTTTTTATTTATTATTATTTCTTTTTTTGTTTTATGCTAGTTCGTCTTTTTGAAAAACTGATGACTTTTCCTATTGAGTCTTTTCAAGAATTAATTGTTGGCGATATGCTTCGACTTCTTCGTCAATTTCTTCATCTGTCATTTCATAAGCTGGTTTTAAACTCATTTCTTTTGTAGTAGATAATTCATTATTGACAATTTTCGTATTAGAGGTGATGGGTTCATCACTCATTATTTCGCTTAGAAATTCTTTTACAGCATTTTTTTGTTGAACAGTCAATTCCAAATATTTTTGTATTAATTTTTTCTGAAAGTTATCAAGATTATATTCATCTGATATTTTTTCAAGCAAGGAAATATTTTCTGAATTACTTTTGACAAAATTTATAAATCTGAAAAAAGTGTTTTATCGGCAGATATGAGAGCAAGAAGTGTCTGTGAGGAAATTTTGGATAGAATTTTTCAAGAATATAGCTGGCTTGAGCTTTATATAACAAAACAAAGTTTATATAGCCTTGCTGGCATAAGTGAAGCCAATCATACCTCTTATGCACAACATTATAAAGACAATATATATAAAATTTTTGAGGAGATATGTGAGCTTTTACCGGTTATACATAACGATAAGATAAAGGAAATAATCTTATATATTTTAAATAATCCTGACGGAGACATTAAGCAAAAGGCAATTGCAAAAAAATTTTATAAAAGTAGTTCTTATTTAAGTACTTATTTTGTAGCACATACGGAAATAAGATTTGTTGATTATTTAACAACTGTAAGATTAAAAAGAGCAAGATTTTTACTTAGAGAAACAAATATGAAAGTGTCAGATATAGCAGATAGATTAGATTATAAGGATATGGGTTATTTTTCAAGGATTTTTAAAAAATATTTTGGTATTAATCCTTCAGAGTGTTGTATAGATAATTCTTATAGTTATCAGATATGATTTTGGGAGATATATTGGTGGAAAGTAGTTTTGTTTATTTGGTCCTGAAAGTTTTTAAATAGGGTTTTATTTTATAATATGGCTTAGGGCAACACCTCACAATTATGATTTCACAGCTTTGAATGATATTTCTCATTACTATGTTAAAACCTCTTATCATAGGCTCCGACTATGATTGCGAGCTTTTTCCTTGTACTGAAAAATATCATTTCAAATCTGTTTTATCAAATTATGCGGTATTGCCTTAGAAAAGATGTCGAAGGTCTTTTTTAAGCCTTTTATTACATAATAAAAAAGTGTTGCCAGAAAACAGCAACAATTGACATAGATATAATTGTCGATTTTTTAGAGTATAAGTAGTACAAGATATACAAAACCACCGGCTGAGCCGGTGGTTCTCTTCTTAAATTTATGGTAAGGCGTTTATTGCTACTACTGCAAGTATACCACCTATTGATGACGCTACAAGATTTACTATTATTTGATATACCCAATCAACTCTTTCCCCATTTTTATTAGGTATAGGAACAATTGCAAACCATATACTACTAAATACCGAACGCATAGCATTCATACTAAAACCTGTAGAATTTAAAGTAAGTGCAAGTACTGAAACAGATGCAAATCCGATTACGCCTATTTGTAATGCTGCACCCTCTGAGGCTACTCCCTTTATGCAAACGAACACAAGGAAGAGAAATAAAAATGTTGCCATTATTTCTTGAATACAATTTAACGGAATGTTTTTTTCTACCGGATATGCTGAAAATATACCCCTTTTTGGCATATCACCAGACGCCTTGAATGAATCCAAGAAAAATATTGTACAGAATATTACTGCTGCTCCTGCTGCAAGAAATTCCATTAATAAATATATGCCGGCATCTGCTATTGACAATGCACCAATTACTACGTTGCCCAATACTACTCCGGGATTTATGTATGCCGGTCCACCCATTATTACGGCAACAGCAAGACCAAATCCAACAGCAAAACCCCACGCAAATACAAGTTCTATGTAATTTAATTTGCCTATTAATGTTTTTTTCAATGAAACGTTACACATATAGGCATAACCACATAAAAGAAATACAAGTGAACCCACAAATTCAGATAAATAAGTCATATTATTTTCCCCCTTGAATAAATAAATTATTTAACTTTACTTTTATATTTTACGAATACATAAAACTGCAAATTACCAATCTTGTTTACATTTCTTCATAGCTTCATCAATTGCATTATTGACAAATTTGTTAAGGCTTTCGCCTTGTTCCTCTGCAACTGCTTTGATAATCTCTTTTTTACCTTTAGGTACCAATATTCTGATATTGTCATAAGTCTTTGCGTTATATTTGTTCTTTGCCCTTGTTGCTGATGTTTCCATATTATCACGGAAATCAATTTTTGAAATTATGTACAAAAAATAAGATAAGTGCTATAATTA
>CABVAP010000159.1 GCA_902496345.1 uncultured Eubacteriales bacterium | reverse complement strand
CAGGGGAACACCCCTGCACCCGAGTGGCACTGCTTATGAGCTTGCACAAGTAAAAACAATTAAAAACAAAAACGGTTTAATTTTGTTTTTAATTGTTTTTACGCAAGCGAATGTGCCACAAATAACCCGACATTTGGCAGTTTATAGGCAATTTAATTTTAATCACGATATATTTGTAGTTTATTTTGGTAAAAATAAAGCTTTTTCAAAAATCTTATTTTTGCTTACATAAGAGGAGAACGCATCAGGAAACGATAGTTTCCGGCAAAAGTTTAGGTCAAGCCTTTTCAAAGGCTTGTGGGTGTGGGCAAAGCCCACGGTTTTAATAGGGTGGTGGGGCAAAGCCCCACGGTCTTTCAGCCCTACAACTTCTAATTTATCGTTCGATAGGTAGTATAAAAGTCGAATCAAGTACCTTTTGTAATATAAGTGACGCATCTGCTGCATTTATAACGTTGTTTCCGTCCACGTCACCATATTTAAAATTATTTATGGTTACTGTTCCGTCAAATGCAATAGATTTTAAATTTTTCTGTATAGTTCCGATAGTTGCTTTTAACTCTTTTACAGAGATGGTTAATTTTGAAGTTGCTATTTCTGTTTTAGGGTTTACAGTAAACTCAATATAACCTATTATACCACTAGAGATAGCTGTATTGCTTGATGAACCTGATACGTGTATTATTCCGTTCTCTTCATCAATGGAAGCCTTTAATCCAGAGAAAAGCTCACCGTCTTGTATATACATATCTTCAACAGGTATTAAATAATCTGTGTCATAACTAACATCAAAATTTATAGAAGAAATTCCAACTGAATTTCCGACTAATAACCTAATAGGTACTTTTATTTTCTGACCTCTTATAGTTGAAAAATCGTCCACTTTAAATAATAAAGTTTCATCAAGATTTGTATTGTTTACGACTGTTATATCACAGCTAGCTGTAAATCCACCATCTGCTGTTACTGCTGAAACTGTGGCAGAACCTAATTTTTTTGCTATTAAATTTCCATTATCGTCTACTGAAACAATATTGCTGTTTGATGAAATCCAAGAAAGACCTTTGTTAGTTGCATCTGTAGGTTGAATTTCTGCTGTAAGTTGATATGCTTCACCAATAGAAAGGTTTAAACTATCATCAGAAATTGTGACACCAGTAACAGGGTTTACAAGTGAAAGCAAGTAAGGATAACCATTGTTTATATTTGTGTCTATCCCCCAAGTAGAAACAAAATCCCAAAAAGTAAAGTTTTCTGCAAAATTTTGAGTATCTCTCATTTCATCATCAGTAAGCCCAAAAGCTCCAACTTCTGCTGTATTTTGAACAGTTTTGTTATAAAAACAGTTGACATAGAGAGTATTTTGTCCGTTTGCAAAAGCACTTGCTGTTTTTCCACTAACTCTAGAAATACAGTAAGTATTTTTTATATATTTTTCAGATTTATTATATCCCATAAATCCACCAACATAAGTGTTGTAGTTTGATGTGTTCGAGCAAGAAACATCACCTATAGAATAACAGTTTGAAACTTCTGCATTGTTGTTGTATCCAATCAATCCACCAATATAGCTGTTAAAAGTCGTTGTACTAGATATATCAGATTTATTTGATGAAAGTGATATTGTACCACTATCAGCATAACCAACGACACCACCTAGATAATTCAAATATGTGTTTATTACTCCAGAATTTGAACAGGCTGTGACATCACCTTTTGAATAACCAACGATACCACCAAAATAAGAAGTATCAAGGTCATTTGCAACACCAGTATATTCACATCTTTCAATAGTTCCTTCAGAATAACCAACAACACCACCTGTGTTAGTATTTCCGTCTTTCAATGTCACGTTAGATATAACATTTATAACATTACCATAGTTGCTACCAACTGCACCACCGAGATAATTGTCAGTATTATATGAATTATCAGCAGAAATAGTACCAGTAATTTTACAACCAGAAACTAAACCATTATTTTGACCAACAATACCACCAGTATATTTATTTCCTATAATCGATGAAACCTCAACATTAAGATTAGAAATTGTACCCTCATTTTTAGAAAACAAGCCAATATCTGTAGTTGTATTTGTCGTTGCACCGATAGTTAAATTTGAAATAGTATGACCATTTCCGTTAAACTTTCCAGAGAAACCATTTTCTGAATTTGTACCTATAGGTGTCCAGCTTTTAGTTATAAGTTTAATGTCATTATTAAGAATATAGCTTGCATCATCAGGCAATTCGTTTGTTGTTATCGCAATAAGCTGATTTTCATTTTTTATTACATAAGGTGATTCATCTGTTCCAAGGCCATCTATCTCTATCGCATAAGCAGATACTCCGTATAGACAGACCAAAACGCTAGTTATAGCACTTCCGATTAATAATTTTAACATTTTTTTCATAGGTAATATCTCCCCTTAAGATAATTGAAATTTTTGCTAATATATTATAATTCGTATGGTGTTATTTGATAAACATAATAATTCAACCAGTTTGTAAATAAAAGACTTGAATGAGCTTTCCATTTTACAATAGGCTCATTTTCTGGGTTATCGTCTTTAAAATAATGTTTAGGAATATCAATATCAAGTCCTTTACTTTTATCTCTTAAATATTCATTTCTCAAAATATTTGAATCATATTCAGAATGACCGGTAACGAATATCTGTTTTCCGTCTTTTGTTGAAACTATATATACGCCGGATTCTTTTGATTCAGAGAGAATATCAAGTTCAGGAATTTTCTCTATATCACTTCTTCTAACTTCTGTATGTCTAGAATGTGGAACATAAAAAGTATCATCAAAACCACGAAGTAAATCACAATGACGATGTACTCTTGTATGTTCAAATACCCCAAACATTTTTTTAGACAAATTGTATTTAGGTATACCATAATGATAATAAAGACCAGCCTGTGCTCCCCAACATATATGGAGTGTACTAGTAACATTTGTTTTTGTCCACTCCATTATTTCAGATAGCTCTTTCCAATAAGTTATATCTTCAAAAGCTAAATGTTCTATAGGGGCACCAGTTATAATCATTCCGTCAATTTTTTTATCTTTTATTTCAGCAAAAACTTTATAGAAAGTAGAAAGGTAATCCATAGACGTATTCTTTGAAATATGGCTTTCCATTCTCAAAAAATTCACATCAACTTGAAGTGGGCTGTTGCTCAGTAATCGCAAAAGCTGAACTTCTGTTTCCTGTTTTTTAGGCATAAGATTTAAAACTACTATTTGCAAAGGTCTAATATCTTGATGAAAGGCTCTGCTTTCGTCCATAACAAAAATATTCTCTTTGCTTAAAATATCTTTTGCAGGTAAATTATCAGGTACTTTTATTGGCATTCTTATCAATCCTTTATGTTAATACTTATAATAATTATAAATTTGTGATATTTGCGTTTTATTACGCTATTGAAATATTTTAACACATATTTATTAATTTTACTATACTTTTTTTAAAATTTTGGTATAATAAAGGTATAAACAAAAAATTTGGAGGATTTTATATTATGACTGGTTTTGATTTTCAATTAACTATGCCAAAATTTAATGATAAAGAGTTCCTTATTACTGACTTTGGTGCTATAGGTGACGGAAAATTTGTCAACACAGAAGCTATAAACTCAGCAATAACAAAATGTAATGCAGAAGGTGGTGGCCGAGTTATAGTTCCAAGAGGGATTTGGTTCTGTGGCCCAATCATTTTAAAAAGCAATGTTGAATTACACCTTGAAGACGGAGCAGTAATTTTGTTCAGCCCTAATTATGACGACTATAAACTTATCTATACAAACTGGGAAGGATTTTTTACATATAGATGTATTTCACCTATTTATGCAAAAGATTGTGAAAATATTGCAATCACAGGCAAAGGTGTTTTAGACGGAAACGGTGGAGCTTGGCGACCTGTAAAAAAATTCAAAATGACAGAAAGAGCGTGGGATTCTCTTGTAAAATCTGGTGGTGTAGTTGTAGAGGGTAAAGAAGATATATGGTGGCCTACAGAAATGGCTATGGAAGCAAACAGAGAAATTATTCCTAACCCTAAAATTTTAAAAGATGAAGAACTTTGTAAAAAATACAGGGATTATTTAAGACCTGTTCTTGTTAATTTTACAAAATGTAAAAATATTCTTCTTGACGGCCCTACTTTCCAGAACTCACCAGCTTGGTGTTTACACCCTTGGCTTTGTGAAAACTTACTTATTCAGAACGTAAGTGTAAGAAATCCTTGGTTCTCACAAAATGGTGACGGTATCGATGTTGAATGCTGTAAAAACGTTATCGTAAAAGATTCTACATTTGACGTTGGAGATGACGCATTGTGCGTAAAATCCGGAAAAAATGAAGACGGTAGAGAGCTTGCAACACCTTGCGAATTTGTTCGTTTTGAAAATTGTACAGTTTACCACGGACACGGGGGTTTCGTTGTAGGAAGTGAAATGTCTGGTGGCGTAAAAGATATTTATGTAAAAGATTGTACATTCATCGGTACTGACACAGGATTACGATTTAAAAGCTGTATAGGCAGAGGTGGCGTTGTTGAAAATATTTATATCGATGGTGTAAATATGACAGAGATTCCTAAAGAGGCAATTATATTTACTATGGGTTACGATATGGACACAAAAGAAGGACAAGAAGTTTCCAAAGAAGAAATTCCGGAATTTAAAAATATCGAAATTAAAAATGTTGTTTGTGCAAAAGCAGAAACCCCTATTTCAATTTCAGGACTAAGCGAAATGCCTATCCACGATATAACCCTTGAGAACATATCAATTACAGCAAAAAAAGAAGTATCTATAACTAAAGCAGAAAACATTATTCAGAAAAATGTTAACATAACTATCGAAAAATAAGCAAAAAGCTTGAGGTTTTACCTCAAGCTTTTTGCTTCAAATTAGAAGTTGTAGGGCTGAATCTTTTTGGTAAAAAGATTTAAAAAAACT
>CABVAP010000158.1 GCA_902496345.1 uncultured Eubacteriales bacterium | reverse complement strand
CTGTCGCTACTGTTCTCGTTCAAAACGGTACTCTTAAAGTTGGTGACCCTATTATTGCCGGTTCTTGCTATGGTAAAGTTAGAGCTATGATGAACGACAAAGGTCAAAAAGTTAAAAAAGCAGGTCCTTCTATCCCTGTTGAAATCCTTGGTCTTTCTGAAGTTCCTCAGGCTGGTGATATGTTCTACGTTGCTCAGAACGAAAAACAGGCTAGACAAGTTGCTGAATCTGTTATCGCAAAAAGCAGAGAAGATATGCTCAAAAATACTCCTCAAAAAGTTTCTCTTGATGACTTATTTAGCCAAATTCAGGCTGGTAACGTTAAAGAGCTTAACATCGTAATAAAAGCTGACGTTCAAGGTTCTGTTGAGGCTGTTAAAATGAGTCTTGAAAAACTTTCTAATGAAGAAGTTAGAATTAGAACTATACACGGTGGTGTTGGTGCTATTACTGAATCTGACGTTATGCTTGCAAGTGCTTCTAATGCTATTATTATTGGTTTCAACGTTCGTCCAGAGGCATCTGCCAAGTCTGTTGCTGATGACCAAAAAGTAGATATTAGACTTTACAGAGTAATATATAACGCTATCGAAGATATTAGTGCTGCTATGAAAGGTATGCTTGACCCTGTATTTGAAGAAAAAGTTGTTGGTCACGCAGAAATTAGACAGCTTTTCAAAGCGTCTGGCGTTGGTACTATCGGTGGTTCTTATGTCCTTGACGGTAAAATCGTTAGAAACTGCCAAGTTAGAATCGTTAGAAATGGCGTTGTTGTTTACGAAGGTGAACTTGCGTCATTAAGACGTGGTAAAGATGACGTTAAGGAAGTAAATTCAGGTTATGAGTGTGGTTTACTCTTTAACAAATTTAATGATATTAAAGAGGGAGATACTGTTGAAGCTTTCGTTATGGAAGAAATTTCTCAATAGTGTTTCGCTTAAGCTTAAACTACAAACTATTAGTTAGGTGGTGACACAATGAAAACAAATAACAGAATGATTAGAATTAATGACGAAATAAAAAGAGAGGTTTCTGAAATTATTCGTTCAGAACTCAAAGACCCACGTGTTGGGGTTATCACTAGTGTCATTAAAGTTGAAACAACTAATGATTTGAAATATTGTAAGATATATGTTAGTATTCTCGGCGATGATGAACAGAAAAAGGAAACTATGGAAGGTCTTAAAAATGCGTCTGGTTTTATCAGAAAACAAATCGCAGTCCGTATAAACCTTAGAAATACACCTGAACTTAAATTTGTTCTTGATGATTCGCTTGAATACAGCTTTAAGATTTCAAAAATAATTAATGAAATAAACGAAAAATCTAATGACTGATTTATAGCTTAATTTATTTACAAAGCTACCTATACAGTTGGCAACGGAGGGGATTTTATGGAAACTTTCTCAACAGATATTTATGAAATTTGGTCAAAAAGTAAAAATGTTGTTATCTCTACCCATACAAACCCAGACGGAGATGCAGTTGGCTCTAGTCTTGCTCTTGCTATGGCAGTTGCTGAAATTGGCGTTAAACCTATTGTTCTTATTGAAGAATACTCTGAAAAGTATGACTTTATAAAGGGTACTGAATATATCTACAAAGGTGACTATGACGAACTTGAGCCAGATGTCTTTATTGCTGTTGATTGTGGCTCAAAAGAAAGACTTGGTCAAGCTGAAAAAGTTTTTGACAGAGCCAAAACGACTTTTAATATTGACCACCACATAAGCAATAATGGTTATGCTATGGACAATGTTGTGCAAGGTGGTGCATCTTCTGCTTGTGAAGTTGTTTATGATGTTATTAAAACTTTTTGTCAGGTAAACAAGGATATTGCAGAGGCTTTATATACCGGTATTGTTACTGATACTTATGGTTTTAAATATAATGCTACAAGTAGGCATACTATGGAGATAGGTGGTCAGCTTATTGAAATGGGAATTGCTTTCTCTGAGATTCAAGACAGAGTTTTATATGAACATTCTAAAACTGAAGTTGAAATATTTAAAAAGGCTTTGAATAATTTTAAAATTGATGGTAAGGTTGCTTACACAACTTTGACATTAGATGAAATGGCTGAATGTGGTGCTACAAACAAAGATTTAGACGGCATTGTTGAATATATCTTAAATATTCAAGGTGTTGACGTTTCTACATTTGTTTATCAAAAAGGGGAAAACCTTTGCAAGATAAGCCTTCGTTCTAAAAAAATAGATGTCAATGAAATTGCGTCAAAATTTGGTGGCGGTGGGCATATCCTCGCTTCTGGTGCAAACTTTGAGGGAACTATTGACAATGCACTTAATTCAGTTTTGACTGAAATAAAAAAGAGAGTTGAATAAAAAATGAATGATATTCTCGGAGTAATAAACATATATAAAGAAAAGGGTTTTACATCTCACGATGTTGTTAATGTTGTTCGTAAAACCCTTAACAGAGTTAAAACCGGTCATACAGGTACTCTTGACCCCGATGCCTGTGGGGTACTTCCTATATGTATCGGAAAAGCTACTAAAATAGCTGAATATATTGCGTCTGATATAAAAGAATATAAGGCTGAGCTTTTGCTTGGAGTTTCAACAACTACTCAAGATACTAGTGGTGATGTTTTAAAAAAGTCCCCTGTTACTTCTGATATTGAAACTATAAAGGAAACTATTTTAAGTTTCATCGGTGACTACTATCAGACTCCACCTATGTATTCTGCTATCAAAATAAATGGCAAAAAAATGTATGAACTTGCCAGAGAGGGTAAAGAAGTTGAACGCAAAAAACGTCACATTAAAATTTTTGATATAACTATCAATGAAGTTATTTCAAATGATAGAATTGCCTTTACCGTCCTTTGCTCAAAGGGTACATACATACGAACTTTATGCAATGATATAGGTGAAAAACTTGGCTGTGGTGGCTGTATGGCGTCTTTACTCCGTACAAGGTCAGGTCAGTTTTTCATCAAAGACAGTATTAAACTTGATGATTTTAAACAGGCTGTCGCTGATGGAAAACTTGACAGCTTATTAAATCCTATTGAAAAGGTTATGCCTGATTATCCTCACATTACTGTTTCTGAGGCTGGCAACAAATATTTATATAACGGCAACAAAATAAGCATTAATTATCTAAATGAAAAGGATATTTCTGAAAATGAAAAGGCTCTTATATATGATTTTCAAGGTAACCTTATTGGTATATACCAATCTTATGGGGATTATATTAAGCCTTTAACTATGTTGATTTAGGAGTAACGAAAACTATGAGGGTTTTGCAAAGTAAATACATTGAACAAGATAAATATACTGCTGTTACTTTAGGAAATTTTGACGGAATACATCTTGGACATCAAAAACTTATTTCTACTGTTAAAGAGTATGCAGAAAAATATGGTCTTAAAACGATTGTATTTTCGTTCTATCCACACCCTAAATCTTTCTTCTTTGGTGAAGATTTTTACACAATCTTTACAAGATATGAAAAAGAAAGACTTGTTGAAAAAATGGGCGTTGATGAGCTTATTCTCTATCCTTTTACTGCTGAATTTGCAAATATGGAACCAGAAGATTTTGCAGAATATTTTTTTGATAGAATGAAATGTAAAGTCCTTGTTGTTGGCGATGATTACTGCTTTGGAAAAGACAGGAGAGGGGATTATAATCTTCTCAAATCTATCGGTGACAAAAAAGGCGTTGACGTTATAAAAATATCCTCTATAAATGATAACGATATACGTATTAGTAGTACACGTATCAGAGAGTGTATTAAACAGAGAGATTTTAAAGAGGCCTATAAGTTACTTGGGAAATCTTATTTTGTTTCGGGTAACGTTGTTGGGGGAAAAAGAATAGGTCGAAAAATTAATTTTCCGACAGCTAATATCGTTACACCTAATAACAAGCTTTTGCCACCAGACGGCGTTTATCTCACAAAGACAGAACACAAAGGCAAAATTTACAACAGTATAACCAATGTCGGTAAAAATCCTACTGTTGGGGGAAAACACAAAACTGTTGAAACGTATATTTTTGACTTTGAACAAGATATTTATGGTGATGAAATAATTGTCCGTTTCTATGATTTCATTCGTGATGAATGTAAGTTTAATTCTATCGATGAGCTTAAAGAGCAAATTACCAAAGACAAGGCAAAGGCTGTTGAATTATTTAGGCAAGAAATTTGATTTTATTTCTACAGGTATACAGAAATCAATGGATTTTGCTCACGGTTTAAAGTCTATGATGCCTTTTGAAATTGGAAACATAAATAAAATTTGAGTTTTTTATAAAAGAGAGTTGCTACATATAGAAGCAACTCTTTTTTTACATACTTCTTTTATACTGACTGAAAAATTTTTAAAAAAAGTTGTAATATGGTGTTGAAATTTATTTAGATGTGTGGTATAATCGACCATATAGATGATATGTTAAATACATACTAAATATTTTTTACTTATCTTAAGGAGGATATATCAATGGGTAAAATTGTTACTATGGGTGAAATAATGTTGAGATTATCAACACCTGGCAATGAAAGATTTATTCAGGCTACTGAATTTGACATTAACTATGGTGGTGGAGAAGCTAACGTTGCTGTTTCTTTAGCTAACTACGGTCACGAAGCTGAATTCGTTACTGCTGTTCCTGCTAACCCTATCGGTGAATGTGCTATCGCTGCTTTAAGAAAATATGGTGTTGAAACTAAACATATTGCTAAATGTGGTGACAGACTTGGTATTTACTATTTAGAAACAGGTGCTTCTATGAGAGCATCAAACGTTGTTTACGATAGAGCTAACTCTTCTATCGCTACTGCTACTGCTGACAACTTTGATTTCGATGCTATCTTTGAAGGTGCTGACTGGTTCCACTTCACAGGTATTACTCCTGCAGTTTCTGACTTAGCTGCTCAGGTTACTGAAGCTGCTTGTAAAGCTGCTAAAGCTAAAGGTGTTACTGTTTCTTGTGACCTTAACTTCAGAAAGAAATTATGGACTTCTGAAAAAGCTCAGAAAGTTATATGCTCCTGTAAGGATACGGCAGG
>CABVAP010000157.1 GCA_902496345.1 uncultured Eubacteriales bacterium | reverse complement strand
GAGACGGAGTCTCAAGGTTTTGAAAGGTTTTAAGATTTTGACAACTTCTAATTTGCGTAAAATAAAAATATTTTTGTTGTGGTTGGATTGGTGCTGTGTTAAAATTAAACTAAAAAATAAAAAGTATTTTAAGTAAGAAGGTGTTTTTATGTTGAGTAAGGTCGTGTCCTCTGCTTTAAGTGGGATAGATGGGTACTTGGTTCAAGTTGAAGTTGACTTGTCGCAAGGACTTCCTGCTTTTGATATAGTGGGTCTGCCTGACTCTGCAGTTAAAGAGTCAAAGGAACGTGTTAGAACAGCTATACGAAATTCTGATATAAATTTTCCTATAAAACGAATTACTGTAAACCTTGCCCCTGCTAACGTTCGTAAAGAAGGGGTTTATTTTGATTTGCCTATTGCTTTGGGGATTTTGCTTTGTATAGGTGAAATTGAATTTAAAAGCTTGGACGAGACCCTTGTTATCGGCGAACTTTCGCTTGATGGTACTATAAAACCTGTTAATGGTGTGCTATCTATTGTGCATAACGCAAGAGAACAACATTTTAAAAGATGTATAGTTCCTTTTGAAAATGCTCAAGAAGCTGCACTTGTTACAGGTATTGAAGTTATTGGGGCAAAAAATTTGCTTGAACTTATTAATCATTTGAAAAAACCGTCAATAATGCCAACTACTGTTGATATAGATGAACTCTTTTCACATAAAACAACGGATTTTCTTGATTTTGCTGATGTTAAAGGTCAAGATAATGTTAAACGTGCCTTTGAAATAGCTGCTGCCGGTATGCACAATATTTTGACCGTTGGACCTCCCGGCTCTGGTAAAACTATGATGGCTAAACGTTTGCCCTCTATTTTGCCGGATTTGACATTCGAAGAAAGTATCGAAATTACTAAAATTCATAGCGTTTCGGGTCTTTTAAAAGATAATACAGCACTTATCGCGACAAGACCTTTTCGTTCTCCTCATCATACTATATCTAATTCGGCTATGGTTGGTGGTGGCAGAGTTCCTCGTCCTGGTGAAGTTAGCTTAGCACATAACGGAGTGCTTTTTCTTGATGAACTTCCAGAGTTTCAACGCAATGTTTTGGAGGAATTACGTCAACCCCTTGAAGATAATGAGGTAACTATATCTCGTGTTAGTGGAACTATTACTTTTCCGTCAAATCTTATGCTTGTTGCTTCTATGAATCCTTGCCCTTGTGGATATTATGGGTATTCTGACAGATGTAATTGCTCGGCTAACGAAGTAAGTCGATATTTAGGTAAAATAAGTGGGCCATTATTAGATAGAATCGATATTCAAGTTGAGGCCTCTGCTGTTAATTATGACGACCTTAGCATTACAACAAAATCTGAAAGCTCTGCTGAAATTAAAAAAAGGGTCGTTGCTGCTCACGAAATTCAAAAAGAACGCTATAAAAATGAAAATATCTACTTTAATTCAGCACTTTCGGCTGCTCAAATCGATAAATATTGTAAACTTGGAAAAGAGGAAAAAGCTATCGTTAAAACTGCTTTTGAAACACTTGATTTGAGTGCCAGAGCTTACCATAAAATACTTAAAATTGCTAGAACTATCGCTGACCTTTCTAAATCTGAAAATATTACAGTTTCTCACCTCGCTGAGGCTATACAATTTAGAAATCTTGATAGAACATTTATAAGATGATTGGAGGGATTTTTTGCAAAACGAATATTCTGAAAATGATTATTTAATGTGGCTATCTTGTTTCAATAATTTGAGTGTAGAAAAGAAAAATGCTCTTCTTGAATATTTTGAAACGGCAAAGGAAATTTGGTTCGCTGATATAGAAGAAATTAAAAATGCAACTACTTTGACCGATGACGCTATACATAAAATTCAAAAAACTAGAACTTCTGAATTGATGGAAAAACGATTATCTTTACTACAAAAAAATGATATACGATTTTTAGGCAATATAAACGAAGAATTTCCAGATTATCTTAGAAACATACCACAGCCACCTGTCGGTATTTATGTTATCGGTGAGATACCAAATGAATATGCCCCTAGAGTTAGTATTATAGGGTCAAGAAATTATACAGAATACGGTGCTATAGTTGCAACAAAAATTGCAAAGGAACTTGCTGAACAAGGGGTCGTTATTGTTAGCGGAATGGCTCGTGGGTTAGACAGCGTTGCACACGAGGGAGCTTTAAAAGGAAATGGAAAAACAATTGCTGTATTTGGTAACGGTGTTGATGTTTGCTACCCTAAAACAAATGAATCGCTTAGGAGAAGAATTATTCAAAATGGTTGTGTTATGAGCGAATACCCTCCTAAAACAAAGCCTGATGCTCACCATTTTCCTATGAGAAACAGAATTATAAGTGGTATGTCTGATGTTCTTGTCGTAGTTGAGGCAAAAGAGAGAAGTGGGACACTTATAACGGTTGGTCACGCACTTGAACAGGGGAAAGATGTTTTTGCTGTTCCAGGAAATGTTACAAATGAAAATAGCAAGGGTACTAACAATCTTATAAAACAAGGTGCTTATATATTTACTGAAACAAAAGATATTTTAGATATTCTTGGAATAGAAAATCATATAGATAATAAAATAAATAATAAAAAAATTATTCAAACACTTGCAACAGATGAAAAAATGGTATATGATTGTATAAGTTTAGAGCCTATTTCTGTTGATGAGCTTTTTATTAAAACTAATAAAGAAATTAATAATTTGCTGTATATATTGACTATGCTTGAAATAAAAGGCGTTATTAAAAAGATTTCGGGTCAAAAATATATACGCTCTTAAATATACGACAATTGTAGGGGGATTTTTATGAGTGCTGTAAAAGCAAAAACTGAAAAAGCTAAACCAAAGACAAAAACAAAATCTAAAGAAAAACAAAAGAAAAATCTTGTTATAGTGGAATCTCCTGCTAAAGCTAAAACTTTGAAAAAATTTTTGGGGAGTAATTACAAAATTGAGGCATCTATGGGTCACGTTAGGGACTTCCCTAAAAGTGAAATGGGCATAGATTTTGAACACGATTTTGAACCTAAATATATAACTATACGTGGCAAGGGTGAACTACTTGCTAAACTTAGAAAAGAAGTTAAAAATGCCAACAAAGTTTATCTCGCAACCGACCCCGACCGAGAAGGGGAAGCTATAAGCTGGCATTTATTATATGCCCTTAAACTTGATAAGGAAAAGGCACTACGTATTACTTTTAATGAAATTACTAAAAATGCTGTCAAAAAATCTATAAAAGAAGCTAGAGATATTGATATGGACCTTGTTGATGCTCAACAGGCTAGAAGAACACTTGACAGAATTGTTGGTTATAAAATGAGTCCTCTCTTATGGAAGAAAGTTAAAAAAGGGCTTAGTGCTGGTAGAGTTCAATCTGTTGCGTTACGTCTTATATGTGACAGAGATGAGGAAATCGAAAACTTTGTTCCTCAAGAATATTGGACTATTCAAGGCGATGTTAAAAACAAAAACGGAAACAAATTTAAAACAAAATTTTATGGTATTAAAAATAAAAAGACTGAACTTCATTCAAAAGAAGAAGTTCAAAAAGTTCTTGACGGCATAAAAGGTAAAAACTTTACAGTTGACGAAGTTAAAAAAGGTACTCGTACAAAAAATCCTGCTGCACCTTTTACAACAAGTACACTTCAACAGGAAGCTTCTAAAATACTTGGTTTTGCGTCAAACAAAACTATGAGGGTTGCTCAACAGCTTTATGAGGGTGTTGACATAAAAGGTGAGGGTACAGTTGGTATCGTTTCTTATATCCGTACTGACTCTGTCAGAATATCTGATGAGGCTTACGAAGATGCGAAAGAATATATTCTATCTAATTTTAACGAAAATTATATGGAAAAAGAAAGAAAGCAATACAAAGTTAAGGGCAGGTCGCAAGACGCCCACGAAGCAATTCGTCCAACTTATGCAAACCGAACACCTGACTCAATAAAAGAATCATTAACTGGTGAGCAATACAAGCTTTACAAACTTATTTGGGAAAGATTTATCGCAAGCCAGATGTCATCTGCTACTTATACAACTATGTCTATTAAATTAAGTGCCGGTGATTATTCTTTTAGGTCAAGTGGTTCTGTCCTTAAATTTGACGGTTATCTCGCTGTTTATAAAAAGAATGAAGAAAAAGAAGAAGAGGTTATTATGCCCGAAGTTCAAGAGGGAGAAACTATTACTCCTATTGAAATTAAGGAAGAACAGCACTTTACTCAGCCACCAGCAAGATACACAGAGGCTATGCTTATTAAAACACTTGAAGAAATTGGAGTTGGACGACCTAGTACCTATGCCCCAACAATTACTACAATTACTTCCAGAGGTTATGTTACAAAAGAAAACAAAGTATTTTACAAAACTGAACTTGGTGAAATTGTAAACGATATTGTAAAAAACAATTTTGAAAACGTTATTAATGTTGATTTTACTGCTGAAATGGAAAAGCAACTTGATGAAGTTGAAGAGGGCAAAATTGGCTGGAAAGAGGTTATTCGTGAATTTTATCCTCCTTTTGAAAAGATGATTGAAGTTGCTGAAGAAAAGATTGCTGAAGTTGAAATAGAGGACGAAAAGACCGACATTATTTGTGAAAACTGTGGTCGAAATATGGTTATTAAATATGGTAGATTTGGTAAGTTCCTTGCTTGCCCAGGTTTCCCAGAGTGTCGAAACACAAAACCTTTTTATGAAGATGCTGGTGTAAAATGTCCTGAATGTGGTGGAAAGATTTACATCAAGAAAACTAAAAAGGGAAGAAAATACTACGGTTGTGAAAATGCTCCAGAATGTGAGTTTATGTCTTGGAACAAGCCAACTGGTGAAAAATGCCCTGAATGTGGTCATTACCTCGTTGAGAAAGGTACAAAAAAAGTTAGAATTGCTTGCAGCAACAGTGAATGCGGTTACAGCGTGGAAAAGGTTGACAACGAAAAAAGCGAAAATTAATAAATTAGAAGTTGTAGGGGTGAAAGACCGTGGGGCTTTGCCCCACCACCCTATTAAAACCGTGGGCTTTGCCCACACCCACAAGCC
>CABVAP010000156.1 GCA_902496345.1 uncultured Eubacteriales bacterium | reverse complement strand
TCCCCTGCTCGTTTGTGGGGGTCTGGGGGGAATTCGAAACCCCCCAGGTTTTTGGGTACTTTTTGCAGTCAAAAAGTACCACGCCGTAGGCAAATAAATAGATTTCCGATAAAATCGGATATAACCCCAAAATCAAAACCACCACAAAACCAGTTTTTTAAATCTTTTTACTCAAAAAAATTTACCCCTACAAACCCCAATTTTTAGTAATCTGCCAGCGTAATAAAATCACCCGCTTTTATTTTTTCAAGATTTTGTAGCTTTATTTCATAAATATTCAAAATTTAACTTGACAAATAGGCGTAAAACTGTAAAAATTATATTAGGATATTTTCCAATTATAATTTTATATATTCGATATATTATTTACTTTAATATAAAAAAATTAAAAAGGAATGGTTTTTATTATGTCACTTCAATTTAAAAGCACAAGAGGAGATAAAAATCTCATAACTGCAAGTCAAGCAATCGTAAAAGGTATTTCTGAAGATGGAGGATTGTATGTTCCTTGCTCAATCCCAAAAATCGACTTTGACCTCAAAGAAATCCTTGATATGAATTATAGAGAACTTGCTTATGAGGTATTAAAACTCATTATCGCAGATTTTACAGAAGAAGAACTTAAATACTGTATAAATAATGCTTATGACGAAAAATTTGATACAGATTTAATTGCACCTTTAAAAGATGCAGCAGGTGAACACTTCCTTGAACTTTTCCACGGAAGAACACTTGCATTCAAAGATATGGCACTTTCTATTCTTCCATACCTCTTAAAGACATCAGCAAAGAAAAATGGTGTAAATGAAGAAATCGTTATTTTAACAGCAACAAGTGGTGATACAGGTAAAGCAGCACTTGAAGGTTTTGCAGATGTAGAAGGAACAAAGATAATAGTATTCTTCCCAGAAGAAGGCGTGTCACCGGTTCAGAAAATGCAAATGGTAACACAAACAGGAAAAAACACTTGTGTTGTTGGTATTAAAGGTAACTTTGACGATGCACAAACAGCAGTAAAACAAATCTTTACAGATAAAGAACTTGGTGCTGAATTAAAATCAAAAGGTTATGTATTTTCATCAGCGAACTCAATCAACATAGGACGTCTTGCACCACAGATTGTATACTATTTCTATGCTTATGCACAAATGGTAAAAAACGGCTCAATTAACTTTGGGGATAAAATAAACTTTACAGTACCAACAGGAAACTTTGGGGATATTCTTGCCGGTTACTATGCAAAAGAAATGGGACTTCCAGTTGATAAACTTATCTGTGCATCAAATGACAATAAAGTTCTTTATGATTTCTTTAAAACAGGAACTTATGACATAAATAGAGAGTTTATTGTAACAGCGTCACCATCAATGGATATATTAATTTCAAGCAACCTTGAAAGACTTTTATATCATATTTCAGAAAGCACAGGAACAACAAAAGAGCTTATGGACAGTTTAAAATCAAACAAGAAATATGATTTCAAAGTTAGTTCAGACTATGTAATTGGTGAATTTGCAACTCAAGATGAAACATTTGCAGGAATTAAAGAAGTATTTGAAAAATCTGGCTATGTAATGGATACACATACAGCAGTTGCGTATGCGTCATATAAGAAATACAAAAATGAAACAAATGACGATACAAAAAATGTTGTTGTATCTACAGCAAGTCCATATAAATTTGCAAAAGATGTTTGCCGTGCAATCGACTCAAAATATGCAGATTTAGACCCATTCAAAGCACTTGAAGTTCTTTCAGACCTTTGGAAAGAAGAAATTCCAACACCAATACGTGGAATTGACAAGAGAGAAATCTTGCACAAAACTGTTCTTGAAAAAACAGAAATCAAAAATTTCGTAAAAGATTATTTAAAATAAAACAACAAAAAGCCTTGAGGTTCGATTCATCGTCCTCAAGGCTTTTATTTTATTACTTTAAGACTTGTAGCCTTTGTCTTTTTTTACCTATAGCGTGTCGTCATATTGACGATATTTTTCAAGCACTTGCTCTTCAGTAACCGTATTAAGATTTGATATATTGCATTTTTTAGCTTTAGAAAAGCACTCAAAAGCCTTGTCCGGCTCACCGTCTTTTTCATATATAAGACCAAGATAGTAAAGACTGTCGACCATATCACCTTTGTATTTCAGGGCTTTTTCAAAAGACGCTCTTGCGTCACTATAGTTGTCTTGTCTGAAATAAATTTGCCCAACATTGTCCCAAGCAGCAGCGTGTTCAGGATTGTCGTCAATAGCTTTTTTAGAGTATTCCATAGCTTTGTCATAGTCATTTTTTAATATGTAGAAATAACCTAAAGTTGTGTATACGTGGGCATTAACATAAGAGTAATCCGAAATAAGACTTTCAAGAGTGTTAATAGCTCTGTCAATGTCGTTTTTAACCCAGTAGCAACTACCGATAGCAAGACGGATATTTTTATCAAGATTAATTTTTGCATTTAATTTTCTTGCTCTTTCAAGATGTTGAAGTGCTTCATCAGCTTTTCCGTCTTTCTTTAAAATTTCAATACCATAAGCATATAAAGCCCCAACATTTTTTGTATTCTTGTCAATAGCTTTTTGATAGTATTCAAAAGCCTTTTTATGTTTTCCGGACGCAAGGTAAAAAGTACCAAGCATACCAAGGAAATAAGAATTAAAAGCAATTGCGTTTATAGCAAGGTAAACTATAAAAATAGGGATAATGTATAACCCAGATAATTTTAAAACAAAAACAACAATGAGCCACGTAGCGAGAAAAAATACAAGAGTGCAATTTCTCCAAATTTTAGGCAAGTCTAACTTTTTTTCCATATAAGAACCACCTTTTCATTTTATTGTATAACTAAATAGCTATAAAGAACATTCTATCATTTGATTAACATAAGGTCAAGCAAAAAATAAAAATTCAAAAACAGGAAATCTTAAGAAACGACTGTAATTTCCTGACCGTTAATAACTTTTTTATATTGCCCATAAATCAAGCCTTTTTCTATACCTTGACTTTCGGTAAATATTTCGCCGGTATATTTGTTAAAGAAAATATTTGTCCAGTAAACTTTGTCTTTTTCCACTTTGTAAATATAATATCTACCCAAATCACCGACATACTTAACATTTTCAGAAAAAACATTAAACCATTCATTTTGTGTTTCAAGAAGTTGAAAATTGTGTACAATAGCGTTTACACCGTCATCAACAGAAAAGCAATCAACACCGGAATAATTATTTTCTATGTATAAAATTTTACAACCGTCAATAGCATTTTCAGAAACTCCTGTTTTAACACCAAAACCATAATTAAGAAATTCAGTGGAAATAAAAACAGTTCCGTCATTTGTAATAATGTTGTTTGTTGTATCAATACTTTTAAGGTCTTTTGATAAAAAATTATAAACAAGACTTATTTTTGCTGATAGATTTTCACCGGTAATATCAATAGTTTTGTCTGTGTTGTTCCAAATAACAGTTTTGCCCGTTTTTTCTAAAACAGTTCTTAAAGGAACAAATAACTTTTCATTTCTGTTTAAGATTGTAGAGCTGTCAAAACTACCATTTATCATAAGTATATATTCATTTCCCTTTTGATAAGCTCCGTTTTGATAATAAATCTCATTTTCAGATGTTTCGTTAAAATCGGTTATAAAAATTTGAGGGGAACAAAGTTGAGGACTTTTTTCAATTAGGCTTACATCATATTCAGTAATAACACCCCTATCATCTGAAAAAGCCCTTTCAACATTGTATTTGTCGTTATAGTCTGTAAAATCTATAGGTACACCAAGTAAATTTTTTTCTACAAAATTTTCCGGTGAAAATTCTTGCAAATTAATGCTGGTATTAACTTTTTCAATATAGATATACTTTTTAGGCTCAATGCTGTTAAAAGCCTCTTTCATAACAAAATAAATATTATTTTTTTGAAAATCGTTGCTACCTTTTCCAGATGTAAAAACATCAATATATTCTGTATTAAAATCTGATTTATAATCAAACAACTCTTTAACATCATTTTTAACAATACCATAAATTTTATATTCGTTAATATCATAATACTTTTTGTCAACCGATTTAACAATAAGTTCAGGAATATTATCTTTATCCATATCATAAAGAGCAAAAAGATATTCTGTAAACTTTGACTGTTCATTTTGATTATCAACAAAATTTTTATATAATTCAAGATAGCTTTTATCTTGAGATTGATTATAAAAACCTCCATCATCAGCAAAAACTAAAAAATTAGAAATTCCACTACACATAACAACAGCGAGCAAGAAAGAAAAAAATCTTTTCATAACAACACCTCATCAAGTGAACGTTTAGGAACTTGTAAAACTCCATTTTCGTCTTTAAAATATTTTATATCGCCGTCTTTTGCTTCACACTCTTTAGGCTGTTCAGCCTTATATCCCATAGCAACAACACACAAAAGTTTAAGATTTTTAGGAACATTTAAAAGTTCTGTTATCTCATCATATTTTATTGCACCAAGCCAGCAAGAGCCAACTCCGTCATCTTCAGCAGTAAGTATCATACTTTGAACAGCCGCACCCATATCTACCTCATAACCACTTTGCTTAATTTCAGTGTCAGCAAACACAGCAATAAAAGCAACAGGTTTTTCATCATCTTTTGGGTCACCCAAAGGGTTAATATATCCTGCCCATTTAACAAGGCTTTCTATTTTAGTGACTAATTCTTTTTGATTTACGATTTTATATTTAAGAGGTTGCCTATTAGCACCACAAGGGGCAACACGAGCAGCATCAACATATTTTTTAAGCAACTCAATATCAATAGGCTCTTGTTTAAACTTTCTTATAGTTCTCCTATTTTTAACAACTTCATACACATTCATAATCATTTTCCTTTCATATTAAATATATATTTTTTTACAAATTGGGGGTTGTAAAGACCGTGGGGCTTTGCCCCACCACCCCTTAAAACCGTGGGCTTTGCCCACACCCACCACCTTTTGAAAAAGGTGGACGAAAACTTTTGTCGGAAACTACGTTTCCTGTCTTGTTGTCGACTAAAGGTGGCTAATTTAAGGCTTTTGCAAAAGC
>CABVAP010000155.1 GCA_902496345.1 uncultured Eubacteriales bacterium | reverse complement strand
CGACGTAAGAAAAATTTTCTTTGACGCTAAATATCTTGTACTTGGTCTTGGTGATGTTTACCTTGGGGCCCCTGTTGCGACTCCTGTTGACCCACGTCACAGACTTGTTACAACTAAATACAACCCTGCTAGACCTTGGACCCCTGAAAATGCTGTCGGTATCGGTGGTGCTTACCTCTGTGTATATGGTATGGAAGGCCCCGGAGGTTATCAGTTCGTTGGTCGTACCGTTCAAATGTGGAATCCTTTACGCTCAACAAAGAGCTTTAAAGAGGGCAAACCTTGGTTGCTTAACTTTTTTGACCAGTTGCAGTTTTATCCTGTAAGCCACGACGAACTTATGCAAATGAGAGAAGATTTCTTACGTGATAAATTTAATGTTGAAATCGAAGAAACTACATTTAATCTTGGTGAATATAAAAAATTCCTTGATAGCATTAAAGATAGTGCAAAAGTTTTCAAGGAACATCAAGAAAAATCTTTTGAGGAAGAAAGACAACGTTGGAAAGAGCAAGGTCTTGATGAATTTGTTTCTGAACACGAAGATATTGCTATAACAGAAGAAAATGAAATCCCTGAGGGTTGTCGTGCTGTTGTTTCTAATATGCCGGGTAGTGTTTGGAAAATTACGGCAAACAAAGGTGACAAGGTTAAAAAAGGCGACAAAGTTATCGTAATTGAAAGTATGAAAATGGAATTTTCTATTGATGCCCCTTGTGACGGTGTTATTGAAGATATTTTCGTTTCTCAAAGTGAACAGATTAACTCTGGACAATCTGTTGCTTGTATACGTCAATAATTCTAATTTACTATATCAAAAATAAAAATTTATTATGAGGTGAACTATTATGAAGATGATTAAATCAGTTGTAAGACCAGAAAAGTCAGCAGAAGTTTTAGAGGCATTACGAGTTGCAGGTTTCCCTGCTGCTACAAAATTAAGTATTTTAGGTCGTGGTAAACAACAAGGTCTTAAAATTGGTACTACTCACTACGATGAAATTCCTAAAGATATGATTATGGTTGTTGTTGAAGATAACGACGCAGACAAGGTTATCAAAGTTATAACAGAATCAGCAAAAACAGAAAAAACCGGTGCTTATGGTGACGGCAAAATCTTTGTTATACCTGTTGAAAGATGTGTTACTATCAGTAGTGGTAAAGACGAATTATAGTTGTTGTGGGGTGATATTATGAAACAGTTGATTATAACTATACGACCATCTAAATATTATGAGCTTAAAAGTGCATTGACTGAAAAAGGATTTAACTCTATGAGCGTTAAAGATGTACTTGGAAGAGGAAAAAGTCCTGTTGTCTTTGAGGCAAACGCTACAGGTAGTGGAACTAACATAGCACAATATAAACACCCTATGATTGCTAAAAAAATGATTGAAATTTTTGCAAGAGCAGAGGATTGTGACGAAATTATCGAAACTGTTAAAGAAGTTGCCGGAACAGGTACTTCTGGTGACGGAAAGATTTTTGTTATCCCTATCGACAATGTACTTAGAATTAGAACAGGTGAAAAAGATATAAATGCAATAATGTAGTTAGGAGTTGATTTTATGTTTAAAATAAGAGGTCATATCAGCAAAAGCTCTTTTACTACTCTTGCTATTATTGCTTTTGTTGTGCTTTTTCTTTTATGGTGGGTTGCAAGTGGACTAGAACTTATTGACCCTGTATTTTTACCTTCTCCAGCTAGAGTATGGGACTATTTTTTAACATCTTTAAATGACGGAACTCTTTTGACTAATATGTGGATAAGTGTCAAAAGGATTTGTCTTGGTGTGTTCTTTGCTGTTATTCTTGGCGTTCCTTTAGGTCTTTTATGTGGTACTTTTAAATTTGCCGAAGCTCTCATTAGACCTTTATGTGAATTTGTTAGATATATGCCGGTCCCTGCTTTTACTCCTCTTGTTATGGTTTGGGTTGGTATTGGTGAAGAGGCTAAAGTAACATTATTGTTCATAGGTATATTTTTTCAGCTTATCCTTATGGTTGCTGACGATGCTATGAGCGTAAGCGAAGATTTACTTAATGCCGGTTATACACTTGGAACAACTAAATGGCAAACTATTACCAAAATACTCATACCGGCTATGTTGCCACGAAGTATGGATACTTTAAGAATGATGATTGGCTGGGCTTGGACATACCTTGTTGTTGCTGAAATGGTCGCTGCAAATGAGGGCCTTGGCTACAGTATTATGAAAGCTCAGAGATTTTTGAAAACAGATGCAATATTTACCGGTATACTTGTTATTGGTCTTTTAGGTCTTATGACTGACCGAGTTTTATATATGCTTAATAAAAGAATTTTTCATTGGACGGAGGGAAGATAGATGTTTGGTTTAAATAAAAAAACGATTGAAGAAACCCCTCATATACTTGAAGCAACTGTTGGTTCTTCTGTAATACAAGTTAAAGGTGTTGAGAAAATTTATCACGCCAGAAAAGGCGATACTATCGCTATGAAAGATTGTAATATGGAAGTTCTTGAAAATGAATTTATTTGCATAATTGGTCCGTCCGGTTGTGGTAAATCTACTTTGCTTAGAATGTTAGCCGGTCTTGATTTTCCAACGGGTGGAAAAATTGTTGCACACGATAAAGTTATAAAAGGCCCTGGTGCTGATAGAGGTATGGTTTTTCAAACATACACTCTTTTTCCTTGGCTTACTATTGAAGAAAATATTAAATTTGGACTTAAACTTAAAAAAATGCCTGCAGATGAACAAACCAGAATTGCTCATCATTACCTTGAAGCAGTTGGACTTGAAAAGTTTGCAAAGAACTATCCAAAAGAGTTGTCCGGCGGTATGAAACAAAGAGTTGCAATCGCAAGAGCTTTGGCAAATAACCCTGATGTTCTTTTGATGGACGAACCTTTTGGCGCTCTTGACCCACAAACAAAAGCGTCTATGCAACTTTTATTAAGACAAATTTGGCAAAAACAGAGAACAACGGTCGTTTTTGTAACTCACGATATTGAAGAAGCTGTGTTCCTTGCTACTAAAATTTATGTTATGAGTGCAAGACCCGGTACTGTTAAAGAGGAAATTCCTGTTTATTTGCCTTATGATAGAACTCTTGAACTTAAAGACACACCGGAATTTATTAAATTGCGACGTGAGGTAAACGGACTTATTCACAATGATGAAATATAATTATAATACGATTATAAATATAAAGCTGTCGCTAATGCGACAGCTTTATAAAAAATCATTGATTTTTTTGCAAATTAAATTTTGGTACGATATAGGAGGAATTTTATTATGAAATATTTCCCTAAAAGATTAAATATGACTTGGGTTAAAAACTGCTATAGTGACGGTTCTTTAACACCTTATGAACTTATAGAAGAAATTATCAAAAGGGCAGAGGATACAAAAGAAAAAAATATTTGGATTGTCCCACCTGATATGAAATTTATAAAACCATATATTGACAATATTATGAAAAAAGAGGTAAACTCATTGCCTTTATGGGGAATACCTTTTGCAATAAAAGACAATATTGATTTAGAAAATATACCAACAACGGCCGCTTGTAAAGAATATGAATATACCCCTATGGAAAGTGCAACGGTTGTTAAAAAACTTATTGAAGCCGGTGCTATACCTGTTGGTAAAACAAATCTTGACCAATTTGCAACAGGTCTTGTTGGAACAAGAAGTCCTTACGGTGAAGTACATAATTCTTTAAACCCTGAACTTATAAGTGGTGGCTCAAGCTCAGGCTCTGCGGTTGCTGTTGGTCTTGGGCAAGCTGTTTTCTCTCTTGGAACAGATACTGCCGGCTCTGGTAGAGTTCCTGCACTTCTTAACTGCCTTGTCGGTTATAAGCCGTCTGTTGGTGCTTGGTCATCAAAAGGTGTCGTTCCTGCTTGTGCTAGTCTTGACTGTGTTACTGTGTTTGCAAATAACCTTGAAGACGCAAAAGTTGTTAATGAATTTGCAAGAGGATTTGACGACAATTGTTGTTGGTCAAGGGAATTTGAAAATCCTATCCCTAAATTGCCTAAAAAAATTTGTTTACCAAAGGAAACTCCTGAATTTTATGGTCAATTTGCTGATGTGTTTAAGAGTAAATGGGAAAATTCTATAAAAAGATTAGAGGGACTTGGTATTGAAATTGAATATATAGACTATTCATTCTTTAGTGAGGCTGCGTCCATTCTTTACGACGGACCTTGGGTTGCCGAACGTTGGAAAGACCTTGGTAAATTCGTTACTGAAAATCCAGACGCTATTTTCCCTGTTACAAAAACAATTTTAGCTTCCGGTGGAAGAGATGAACTTACTGCTGTTAAATGTTTTGAGGCTATACATACACTTGCAAAATACAAGGCCAAAGCAAAAAAGATTCTTAAAGATGCAGTTCTTGTAATGCCTACAGCCGGTGGAACTTTCACAAGAGATGAGGTTAGAGAAGACCCTATTGCAACAAATTCTAAAATGGGGTTATACACAAACCATTGCAATCTCTTAGATTTATCAGCTATTGCGATACCTGAAAACAGTAATGATTTTAAAATGCCTTTCGGTATAACTATTTTTGCACTTGCTGACAGAGAAAGTCTTGTACTTGGTATGGCAGACGCATTTTTATCTTCAGAAGATACGGAAATTGCTGTTTGTGGTCTTCACCTTAAAGATTTACAGCTTGAATATCAGTTAAAAGAGCTTGGTGCAAAATTTGACAGGCACACAAAAACAGCCGACAAATACAAATTTTACAAACTTGACACAGAACCTATCAAGCCAGCACTTATGAAAACTTTAGAGGGTGGGGAAAAGATAAGCGTTGATGTTTACAAAATACCTAAAAACAATCTTGGTAAATTTTTACTTAATATACCGGCACCTCTCTGTCTTGGAAAAGTTGAGCTTGACGGGGGTAGTGAAGTTACAGGATTTTTATGCGAGGGTTATGCTCTTGAAAGTGGTGAGGAAATAACCGAATACAAAGGGTTTAAAGAGTATTTGGAAAATTAGAAGTTGTAGGGATAAAACTTTTTGTCAAAAAGATTTTAAAAAACTAGTTTTGTGGTGGTTTTAGTCTTTGGCTTATAATCCGATTACATCGGAAATCTAT
>CABVAP010000154.1 GCA_902496345.1 uncultured Eubacteriales bacterium | reverse complement strand
CTGGCAAGGTTCAAGCCTGCAATGCAAACTAAGTTTGCAAAAATTGCATTTTTTCAAGAAATTAGCGAACGAAAATTTTGGAATAAAGTTTAATTTGCAAAAAATCGTTGATTTTTTGCAAGGCTGTTAAATATTTTAAATAATCACTATTACAATTACATACTATTTTATAATTTTCACCATATTCACATTATTTTGAAAAATAGAATAGTTGTTCTTTATATAAAAATCGAATGCCCTCTGTGATTTGTCAGTTGTAAGCTCAATCGCCTCAACATTTTCAATTTTTAAAACACTTTCAATTTCTCTAATAAATTCCGTTCCAAAACCTTTGCCCGAAAATTGTCTTTCTATAAATATTTCCGATATTCTATATTTTTTTATTTTAAAATAATCAGAAATAACACCAAGGCATACGCCTACTATCTTTTCACCTTTACAAAATATAAATCCTTTGAATTTAGGTGTATTAAAAATATCAGTAACATATTCAATTATAGAATTATATTCAAGCCAAAAGTAGTTAAATGGTTCGTTTTTATAAATATCAAATAATATGTTTGCACATTCTTCAATATTTTTTTCTCTAAAATAATCAAGCATTTTGCTCAATTACCTTTGCAAAAATACCAGACCATTCTTCATATAAAGGTTTCACCTCATATTCAATAATGTCTGCGATAAGGTTAAAATCACCATTTTCCATACCGTCAACCATATCAGATACAAAACCTGTTAAATTATCCTCATCGATTTCAATGTCAGTTATCCTTTTTGTGTAATCCACAATCTGGATTATAGCCATAAGCCCCTCTGATAACTGCCCAATAGTTTCAATGCCCTCTTTTTTTCTAAGCTTTGAACAAGTTTCATCAACAAGTTCAACAACTCTTTCCATATATTCAAGACCTTCTTTAAGCATATCAACTTTTTCTTTTAAAAAATCATCGCTCATTTTCTTTTTCCTCCTTTAGTGCTTTAATAGATTTTATACCAGCTTCAAGTTCTAAAAGTCTTTTTTTCCTAATATGTGCACTATGTAGAACGTCATCATCATAGAAAAACCTTTCACCTGCATCTAAATATGAATTTGCCCAAATTATATTTTTAGCTAATGCTATAAGTAAGCTAGATTTTTTTGCTAATTTTGAAAGTTCCTCATCATAATCATCTAACTTTCTTTCAATTTTGATAATACCATTTATATTTGACTTATGTTCAAGAGATTTTATATATTTTTCAAAAGCTTCTTTCTCTTTTTCAATTAAATCAAGTGTATCATCAAAAACTAAAAATTCTTTTTCTATTTCATCGATTACAATTTTTCTTTCTTCCTCAGTAAATAACACGCCTTTTTCAAAAACGCTCGCAATAGTTTCATCAACCTTAGCATCAACGGCATATTTATCAATAGCCTCTCGAAGCGTGATAATTTCCATATTTTTAAGCAATGCCCCACCCTCTGTTGCATCAATTATATTAGCTTCGTGTTTATTTAATGCAGCATATTGTTCAAACCAGTTTATGTAATATAAGAAAACAGAGTCTGTAAGAACTGTTCCCCCTCCAATAGCAGGGATTTCTATTTTCTCTCTATCGACATCTTTAGAAGTTTTGTCATTATGGTCTGTACCCTCAACGTGACAAAGGTCATTCGTGTAAGCAAGGTCTTGCCCAATCAAAATAATATTTTTACAACCAAACAACTTAGCTATACAAGTACAAGCACAAGCAACAGAACCACCACCGTTGAAAGGATAACTAGCTTTATTATATTTTTCTATAAGTTCAGAAACAAAAGAATCCGATGTAAGTTCAGAAAAAATATTTTTTCCTTTGTGTGATTCTATAAATTCTTTGGGCAATCTACTATCATAAATAAGAGGAATATCGTCGTATTTTCCTTCTTCCATACCCTTTTGATTTGCGTCTACGGCAACTATAAAGTCAGGTTTAATTCCATTAGCCAAAAGAACTTTTGCAGCAACGAAAACAGAAATAATCGGAACCTTGCCTTTCACTTCTTTAAGTAAGTGCATATTTTTCTGTAAAGATGGACCAGCAGCAACTACAATAGCTGTTTTTCCTTTAAATACATCGTGAAATTGTGCAGTAGAGTAAGAATTTAATAAATTATCTATATTATCAAAAGTTTGCCTTGTCCATTTCTCTTCAAAATTCCAAACGGTATTTCTTGAAACTATACTGTCACTTAAACTATTTTTTACAATTTCAAAAAATTTTTTAATTTCATCAAAATAAACATTTTGATAAGTCGGCATAATAAGCGTTCTAACTCTGTTTTGAATATGTGGTGATATAATTTGATTTAAAAATAAACCAACCTCATTTTCCCCTTCTCCAGAAATAAGATATAGTCTTTCATTTTCAAATAAATCATTACAATATCCCTCTTCAACAACTTTAGAAAAAAGTTTATAATTAGGCTCATATACAACGTAAAAATTTCTTTTACTTCCGTCTTTCATAAGTTCCCTTAAAAAGTGGCCAAGTCCAAACCCAAAGATAACATAAACATCATCACCCTTACGTTCTTCAATTTCGTCAACAAATTTTTGTGCCTCTTTAACAGGGTTATACTTACTATGTATATAAATATTTTTATCATTTTTGTTAAGTTTAAAAGTAAAGTTGCCGTCTTTACATTTTTCAAGAACAATATCAGAAAAATCATCTTTTTGATATAAAATTTTTCCGTCATTCAATTTTTCATAATTATCAAAAACTGCCATAATCCCACCTCATCAAAATTCTTTCATAAGTTTAATGACATAATCAAGTTCATCATCAGTAATTGTTGGGTACATAGGTACGCTGACTTCTCTGCTATAGAAATTTTCAGCCTTAGGATAATCTCCCTCTTTAAAGCCAAAATTATCCCTATAATAAGGCATAAGGTGCAAAGGCACATAATGCACCTGAACCCAAACATTATTTTCTCTCATATAATTAAAAAATCTTTTTCGTTCGTCCCTGTCAGAAAGTAATACAGGGTATAGATGAAATGCGTGAACAGTTTTTTCATCATCATAGTTTTTAAAAAGTTTAAATTTTTCGTAGCCTTTAAGTTGATTATAATAAATATCAGCAATTTCATTTCTTCTTTTAATAAATTTATCGGCCTTTTTAAGTTGGCTTCTACCCAAGGCACACTGAAAATCTGTAATTCTATAGTTAAACCCAAGGTCTTGCATTTCATAGTACCAAGGTTCATTATCATAAATAAGTTCATCAGGATTTTTAGTTATCCCGTGACTTCTAAACAGATTAAGCTTTTTGTAAAACTCTTCATTATTTGTGAGTATAACCCCACCCTCACCCGTTGTAATATGCTTTACAGGGTGAAAAGAAACCATAGCCATATCACAAAAATCGGCAATACCATACCCATTTCTTTTTGCTCCAAGTGCGTGAGCAGCGTCGTGAATTACAACTATACCTTTTTCGTGTAATTTATCGTAAATCTTTTGAAGATAAACAGGATTTCCAGCATAAGAAACAGGTGTAACAACCTTTGTCTTTGATGTTACAAAATCAAAAATTCTATCGACATCAATGTTGTATGAATTTTCGTCAATATCACAAAAAACAGGTGTAGCCCCCATATATAGTCCAGCGTTTGCCGATGCAGCAAATGTTATAGGTGTAGTTATAAATTCATCACCCTTTTTTATACCACTGGCATAGTATGCTCCGTGAAGTGCTGCTGTACCGTTTGAAAACAAAACGGCATATTTAGCACCACAATATTTAGCTAATTCCTTTTCAAAAGCTGAAACCTGAGGCCCTTGTGTAAGATAGTCTGATTTCAAAGTTTCAACAACTGCATTAATATCGTCATCATCAATATACTGATGTCCATAAGAAATTGTTTTCATTTTTCATAACATATCCTTTCCACATTATCTAAATTTTTAGATAAAACCGTTTCTTTTAAGTTCAGCTCTAAGTTGTTCAACATCAAGCCATTCTTTGTTATCACCAGAAGTATATTCAAAACCATTAGGAAGTTTACTACCAGTTTTAAGAAGTTCGCTTTCTCTCCACCAATCAAAGTGAGGCATAATAACAAAATGTTTGTCAAATTCAAGAGTAAAGCGAGAGTCATCTTTAGTTACCATAACTTCGTGAATTTTTTCGCCCTCACGTATACCAACTTCTTTAAGTATACAATCTGCTTTCATAGCTTTTGCAAGGTCAGTAATTTTAAAGCTAGGTATTTTAGAAATATATGTTTCACCACCAACAGACTCATCAAGTGCTTTATAAACAAGTTCAACACCTTGGTCAAGTGTAATCCAGAATCTAGTCATATTAAAATCTGTAATAGGAAGCTCACTTTCCCCTCTGTCAATAAGACCTTTAAAGAAAGGAATAACAGAGCCACGGCTACCGGCAACATTGCCATATCGAACAATTGAAAAGATAGTTCCACCTTGACCAGAGTATGCGTTAGCTGATATAAAAAGTTTATCAGAAACAAGTTTAGTACCACCGTATAAGTTTATAGGATTTACAGCTTTGTCGGTAGAGAGTGCAACAACTTTTTTAACACCACAGTCAAGAGCAGCGTCAATAATGTTTTGGGCTCCGTGTATATTTGTTTTAATCGCCTCAAAAGGGTTATATTCGCACGCAGGAACCTGTTTCATAGCAGCAGCGTGAATCACATAGTCAACACCTTTAAAAGCTCTGTAAAGGCGTTCTTTGTCCCTAACATCGCCTATAAAAAATCTAATATGAGGTAAAATTTCTGGCATTTTAGCAGCAATATCTTTTTTAAGAACATCTTGTTTAAACTCATCTCTAGAATAAACAATAACTTTATTAGGTTTATATTTTTTAAAGGTCATCTCGATAAATTTTTTACCAAAAGACCCAGTACCACCAGTAACAAGAATATTTTTATTATTTAACATACGAAAATCTCCTTCAAAAACATTATCATAGAATATATATCGACACAAAAGCAAATTTTTTTAACAGCTTTTTTATGTTTTGCTTTAATTAGCTATTTTACAAAAAGCTTTTGGTGCATTAGATTTTGCCACAATTACAGCAAAAACAATATAAATTTCCAGTTCACCAACAAAAAAGAGGGGGTCAAAAAGACACCCCCTGATGTGACCCCAAAAAGTTAGACTTATTAGCGTAGTAGTTTAAATAGCTACTAC
>CABVAP010000153.1 GCA_902496345.1 uncultured Eubacteriales bacterium | reverse complement strand
TAATTATAGCACTTATCTTATTTTTTGTACATAATTTCAAAAATTGATTTCCGTGGGTAAAAATGTCGAAATATGTTATTATATCATGTGTGTACAAAAACACAAAATATATTATTGGGAGGTTGGCTATATGGAAGCAAGTCCAATGAGCTTGTTTGAAAAGTTCATAAAAGAGGCGTATGGTTCCCAGTATATAATTCCGGTATATCAGAGAAACTACACTTGGAAAAAGAATAAACAGGTAAAACAGCTTCTTGCTGATATTGAGAGAATTCTGAAAGGTGAAACAAAGAAACATTTTATTGGAACTGTAGTATATAACATTGTAAAAACCGATTTTATGGTTAGAGAACGAGAAGTTGTTGACGGACAGCAGAGACTTATTACAATGTTTTTGATTGCTTATGCATTAAGAAACCTGGCAAAAGCCCAGGGCGCTGATGATATAGCTCAAGCCATTACATCCAGTTATTTGGAAAACAATTCATCAGATACTAAGTATAAATATCGACTCCAGCCATCGGTATCAGATGATGACGCATACTCGTATATAGCAAAGGATATCATTGGTGATTACGAAGGTAGCTCTCTTGTTATGGAAAATTATAATTATTTATATTCCAACTTAGAAGCACTTACTAAAGAGTATTCATTAATGGCTGTTATTAACGCTGTAAGAGAAATATATATCGTTAGAATTGAATTGGATACTGACGATGACGCTCAGCAGATATTTGAAAGTATAAATTCAACCGGTGAAAAATTGACTGCTGCTGATTTAATACGTAACTACATTATGATGAGACCTACAAACGATGAGCAGGAAATCATTTATGAAAAGTACTGGTTAAAATTAGAAAAGATTTTCCCTGAGTCAAAGAAACTTGCCGAGTTTATAAGATTTTATCTGGCAAGTAATATGTATACCCTGACAACTGAGAAAGACTTATACCAGGTGTTTAAGGATTACTGGAAGACCCATGATGGAGAAAATAAATATTTAGAGATCTTGGGTGAAGTATTACATTATGCACAGCATTTTGAAAGATTATATCTGAGTGAAAAACAGGATCCGCTGGGTGAACAATTGCTTGATTTTAGAAAACTTCAGAGTTTTATGCCTGCTCCATTTTCTATTAGAATGCTTGAACATCTTAGGGTTGGTGAGATTACTCAGGATCAGGCAAAGCATACCCTTAAAATACTTAATACATATTTGATTAGACGATATATCAATGGCCAAGATACAAGTGCGATTTCAAGATTTTTCCCTGGATATTTAAAGAATGTTGAGACACAAGTAGAAGCGAATGGAAACTTTGATAAGTATGTTGATATTTGTATCTATTATCTTGTAAACGATAATAAAGCCAACTCTAAGTTTATGCCAGATGATACGCAGCTTAGAAGTTATCTTGAAACAGCAAATGCATACTCATTATCTAATATTCGTTGGGTGCTTGATAAGATTGAAAGCCATAAAAATCCGGCGCCGGTTGATTTATCTGCATTAAATATTGAGCACGTTATGCCACAAACACAAAATGAATACTGGGCGGATGTTTCAGGCCTTGACGAAGACGAGTATACAAAGGTAGTTAATAGATTAGGTAATTTAACGCTCGCGGCGTCTTCTGACAATAGTAAAATGGGTAATAAAGATTTTGCTGAGAAAAAGAAGGTGCTTGAAACTACAAAGCATTTAAACCTGAATGCACCAATATTAGCAAAGGATAGTTGGACAGTGGCAGACATTGACGCTAGATGCCAGGTCCTTGTAGATAAAATTATTGAGATATTCCCATATGAGAAAAGTACTTATGAGGTGGTTGGTAAGGATTCCAAAAGATATATCACACTTGAAGCTAAAGGCATAGTTGCAATGGGATATTTGAATGAAGATGAATCGCTCACAGTATATGCTGATAGCCAGGTTTATTTTGATACAGAGCCAAGTGCCGATTCTTTAAAAGAAATGAGAGATGACTTCTTAGAGAAAGAAATAATTATTCAAAAAGATGGGGGCTATGTTTTTGCACAAAGCTATACATTTGGATCTCCAAGCACAGCGACAGACTTTATTATTGGAGGATCGAATAATGGCTGGAATTATTGGAAAGATAGCACAGGCCAGATAATAAATGATTCATTAAGAAAGAAGTCCTAATTGACAACAGAACAAATGTTCGATATAATAACTCTAGGTTCGCTACCTGGAGTTATTTTGTTAAACAGAGCCAGTCAATATGTATCCCGATATTAGAGGTGGAATTAACTATTGGAACTTGAAGAATATATTAAGGATGGCTTTGATGATTCGTTAAGAGATTATATTCAGTCGGAAGAATATGTATCTGCAAAGCAGCAGGAGAGAAGAGCGCTGGCATATTTAGAAAGTTTACTTACCAAGGACCAGCAGAAGGCATTTCATTCATTCCTGGATGCAACCACAAACTGTAATAGTATGCTTTTGTCAGAAGTATATATGCATGGAGTGGTAGAAGGTATAGCACATAGAAATAAAGTAGTATAGTCAAGAGCTTTATTGCACAAGAAATGGTGTCAAGGCGGTTGGGGTAAGAACAGCTGATGGATTTGTTGTAAAAAAGGGTAGTACAATAACTGATAAGTTGACAAACACCTGTCCTGAATATAGTATCAAGAAGAGGGAACAATACAAGGAGAAAATAGATACTAACTTTATGCTTTTGGAGGATATACTGTTTAATACTCCTTCAGGTGCAGCAAGTTTTGTGTGTGGCGCAAGCACAAATGGAAATGTTGAATGGAAAACTATAGACGGCATTACGCTTAAAGATTTAGAGGAAGAGTAATAATAAATGGCAGCTCCAATAAGAGGGGCTGCCTGTTTGCCTATATAATTGCTCATTAAGGAATTATTTCCAATATCGCTGCACATACTCCCATGCAAGCTTATCACTAATATTGAACTTTCTCATAAGAAGGTCTATGATATAAGGCTTGTCTTTGCCAAAATATATTCCAGCTTCGATTTGTAATTTTATCAATTCTTCATCTGACATTATCTAACCTCCCCTAAAAATTTGTTCTAAAGCAGCTATGGTTTTGATGAAAAACTATCACCCTTTTAAAAACTTATTCGAATAATCCTGTCTATTCAATTTATACCCCTGTTCCCTTAAAATATCCAATTTCAAAGCAACCAAATTAATATCCGTTTGCATATTTGTTGCTATTTGTTCTGATGTATAACCCAATTCTATATATTCCATAATAGCATCAGTTGGTAAAGAAATCTCAGCTGCAAACATATTAGCCTCATATTCCATACGACTTGAACGATAATTGAAAAGATTGAATTCTTGAAAAATGCCAATTTTAGATGCGACATCTCTATGCAACAAGTCATGTCCGATTTCGTGGAAAAGGACTATTTTTTGCATTATTTCATCTAAATTGGTGCTGAGAAAAATAAAACGGTTTCGTTTAATTATTTTATAAACACCCTTTTGTTTCTTAAAGCCCACATATATAATGTCAATCCCTAATTGTTTAGCAATTTTATATGGATTTCTTGTTCCACATTTATTTATGACTTTGTCTACAAGATTAATAATATTTTTTTTATCCACCAAGAGCAAAACCCCCTTTGTAAATTAGGTTACTCGTCTTTTCTATATTTTTTAGGTGTATATTTTTTATTTTTCAGCTTAGCAATCCAGTATGCTTGCTGAACTGCGTTAGCAAGTGCGTCCATATCTTCTTCTTCGATATCACCACCGGCAAATAAACCGGAAAGCTCTGCAACCAGCTCCTGCGCTTGTTTTGCACCCTTGCTACCGTATTTTTCCTTTGCTTGTACAATAAAATCTTCATCCTCTGTAAGTAAATAGTTTATATCAACATCAAATATTTCAGATAATTTTTTGTAAACATCTCTGTTACGAGGGTAGCTAGTTCCTTTTTCATAAGAAGCAATAGACTTATAAGTCACACCTACTTTTTTAGCAAGTTCAATTTGACTGAAATCATGTTCCTTTCTTAATGCTTTTAACTTTTCACCGAACTTCATAAATTCAACCTCCTAAGTGATTAGATAAAATATTTCTTAAAACAAGAAATAAAATTACTATTTTCTATTGACAATTTATAAAAAATTAAATATAATATTAATCGAACAGTTGTTTCTGAGATAATATTACACTTAAGATGAACATTTGTCAATGATAATAAGAAAAAAATTTCTTATTAAAAGAAATAAATTTATTGATAAGGAGGCAATGATGAAATGACTATGTCTGAAAAATGTCCCTGTTGTGGTAGGAGATTGTTTGATAGAGAGTGTAGCTGTAAAACTGAAACGGAGGTTGTTGACGAAAAAATAAATAATAGATATTGGCTTTATATAAAGTGTAGTTGATGTAAGAAAGTTGTAGGAATAAAAAGAATATCTTAGTGTACATAAGTTATAGTACAGAGCACGATGCGAATGTGACATACGAGCCTGACATAACCATTTTTTTTAATGGGAATGTCAGGCTTTTTTTATGCCAAAGTCGGTGGCTTAATTCTGACAAATAAAATATCGTAATGCCTGAATACGTATAAGGGCAACGGATACATATATGCTTTAGTTATGAAAAAAAGCAATATATTGTACCCTTTTTTCCTTATACCTATTTTTAGGCGAGTAAGGTCGGGGTGCATTATATGCTTCTCCGGCTTTTTGTATTTGTTGTCTTTTATCCGTCAATTCGGGCGGAAAGGACAACAAAATGAAAAAAATCTACTTAAAAAATGAAAGAAAATTTATTGAGGTGACAGACGAGGTTTATTACACCTATTACAGACCGATATGGGCAGCAAGAAAAAAAGCACAGTCACATGGCCAGTGTGTATGTCCTCAAAATAAATTATGGCAATGTGATGCAGATTGTTGTGATTGCATTTATCGTACAACTGGTGATATGAGGTCACTTGATTATGAAATAACCATAGGCGAAGAAGGCGACATTGTAACTGCAGGGGATATGATTGCTGATGATTACGATATGGAAAGCCTTATTGCTGACCGTATGCTACTTGGCAAATTATTAGAGGAACTTGAAAGATTAGACCCTGACGGCAAGAAAATATTTGAGTTATTCGGTGAAGGCTTATCAGATAGAAAAATTGGACAGGCATTGATTATGATGATTAATATTGATAGATTAAAGAAATTATACCCTGTTGGCACAAAGGTAAAATTGATTGAAATGGCTG
>CABVAP010000152.1 GCA_902496345.1 uncultured Eubacteriales bacterium | reverse complement strand
GATTTCTTTCCGGTGCCAAGTACCACGCCGTAGGCAAATAAATAGATTTCCGATGAAATCGGATTATAAGCCCCAAAACTAAAACCACCACAAAACTAGTTTTTGAAATCTTTTTACTCAAAAAAATTTACCCCTACAAACCCCTATTCGTCTAAATGGGGTTTTATAAACATTTCAAATTCCTTTGTATGCCTTGAAAGAGAATTTTTTGAAATCAAAAATGTTTCTTTTGGCTTGTCGCCAGTTGGAATTGTATTTACAGACAACTCGAAATTTTCTTTGCAGTATCTTTCGTAATCTGAAATTTTTACTTCTATCATTTTTTCGACTTCGCTATTTTTTACAAATGTGTTAATCTCTTTTCGGCAAAGAAATATATTTGCAAGTTCATTGTCCGTTACTGTGTCTGTTTCTAAAACATATCTGTTTGAACCAGCATAAAATAATTCGTTCTCCGTAATATTTAAACCTGTTTCTTCAAAAACTTCTCTTATTGCTGATTCGGTCGCCTGTTCACCTGATGAAATATGTCCCGTTGATGTTATATCATACTCTAACGGACGGGTCTTTTTCTTAATTGAACGCTGTTGAAAATATATCGATTTATCGGAAACTACCCACACGTGTATTACTTGATGTAGGCTACCTATTTTATGAACTTCGCTCCTTGGTGATATGCCTATATGTGTTAGATTTTCGCTGTATATGTCTAATAATTCTTCGGAAGATTTTAATGGCATTTTTTTATACCTCCTTTCGGAAAATTTTAGGCAATGTTATATTACTTAATTGACCTAATGGATATTATAAACTATTTTTCTGTTAAAGAAAATAGACTTTTTAATTTTTGTTTTATTTGACGGTATATTGTAGCAAACAAAAGAAAATAAATAAAAAAATAACGCCTTTTTACTTTACAAATTAAAGACGTTATCTTTTGAATTATGGGTTGATTGGTTACATTTTTGTTTATGGTTTAATATACTACAAATAAGTATTTTTACAGATAAAATAAATATAGTTTTTATCTTTTTTCAACAACAAACTTAATCGATGTTTTCACATCACCGTCAACATCTAATTGTGAAAATGCCGGTATCGCAATTAATTCAATTCCATTTGGTGCTACGTAACCCCTTGAAATCGCAATGCTTTTTACTGCCTGATTTACTGCACCAGCACCTATCGTCTGTATCTCTACGCTTTTATCATTTCTTACTATCGCTGCTATTGCCCCTGCAACTGATTTTGGCTGTGAATTAGATGAAACCTTTAATATTTCCATTTCTTTATCCTCCTTATTGATGTTGAACTTACAACTTTATTTTTTACTATTTAATTTTTTATATACACAATTTTAGTTTCTTTTGCTAAATCTTATTTTTGCAAGTAAAAATCGTATTTCTTGCATTTTTTTATTTTTTCTTTGAAAAATATAAACAAAAATATACCATAAATAAACAATTTTTTTCTGTAATTTTTTTTGAATTTTTACAAGACATTCTGTGAATTATGTGGTACAATATAATCTGATAAAATTAAAAACGCATTATTCTTGATTTTTAATTTTTGAAAAAATAACACAAAAAAAATTCATATTTTGATTATGCAAGATACCTTCAATAATTTTTGAATCTATCTTGTAGAACTCTTTTGTTTTTATTTCTATTAACCGAGTTCAATATTTTATGATGATAAAAGGAGATTTTACTATGTCTGAATTAAAGGCTATGTCAAAAGATGAACTTATTGCTATGCAACAAGAATTTTTAAAAGAATATAACAATTACAAAGATATGGGTCTTCAGCTTAATATGTCAAGGGGTAAGCCTGGTGCTAAACAGCTTGACCTTTCTAACGGTCTTTTAGACGGTGTTAAAGATTATCACGCACTTAATAATCTTGATGTCCGTAACTATGGTGTTCTTGACGGACTTACTGAGGCTAAAATAATCTTTTCTGACCTCCTTGATGTACCTACAGAAAATATTATTATCGGTGGAAACTCTGCTTTAAATCTTATTTATGATACATTCGCTAGATTATATCTATTCGGAACTCTTGGCGAAAAGCCTTGGTTTAAACTTCCTAAAGTTAAAATTTTATGTCCTGTTCCTGGATATGACAGACATTTTTCTATATGTCAAGAGTTTGGGGCTGAAATGATTAACATACCTATGAACGATGATGGTCCTGATATGGATATGGTCGAAAAACTTGTCAAAGATGACCCAACTATCAAAGGTATTATGTGTGTTCCTTTATACGCAAATCCAGGTGGTAACATCTATAGCGAAGAAGTTATCGAAAGACTTGCTAAAATGGAAACTGCTGCTAAAGATTTTAGAATCTTCTATGACAACGCTTACGCAATTCACCACATATACAAAGAAAATAAAATTGCTAATATTTTTGAATTTGCTAAAAAATATAACACAGAAAATAGAATATATATGTACTTCTCAACTTCTAAAGTTGCTTTCCCTGGCTCTGGTATCGCTATGATTGCTGCAAGTGCTGACAACGTTGAGGAAATTAAAAGAAGAATGTCAATTCAGACTATTGGTTACAATAAATTAAATCAGCTTGCTTTCGTTAGATTTTTCAAGAATGCTGAAAATGTTAAAAATCATATGAGAAAACACGCTGCTATCTTAAAGCCTAAATTTGATATGGTTTTTGAAATACTTGAAGAAAACTTTGCTGAATCTAAAATTTGTAGCTGGTCTAAACCAGAAGGTGGCTACTTTATCACTTTGTACACAGAAAACGGCTGTGCTAAAGAAATAGTTAGACTTGCTAAAGAGGCTGGTGTTGTTGTTACTAATGCCGGAGCTATGTATCCTTACAGTAACAACCCTGATGACAACTGTATACGTCTTGCTCCTTCTTATCCTTATATGGAAGAGCTTAAAGTCGCTATGGAAGTTATTGCTTCTTGTGTTAAACTTGTTACAGTTCAAAAATATATCGAAAACGCTAAATAGTGATATTTGAAAATTTATGAATAGATTTCTTATTTTATATAAATCGTCTTCAGACTTTGTCTGTTCCCTTTATTATGGGAATATCAGAAAATATCAGAAAATATTAAAAATATTTTACTTTATTTTATTTTTCTGATAAAATTAATAAAAACCCTTTTTATATAATTGGGATTTTTATTGTGAATACTTAGAATATTTGAATTTTTTTAGGAGGAAAAACAATGGCAAAATTTAATGAAAATTATCTTAACCTTAAAGAAAGCTACCTCTTTTCTGAAATTGCAAAAAGAGTTAACGCTTTTACTAAAGCTAACCCTGACAAAAATGTTATTCGTCTTGGTATCGGTGACGTTACTTTACCTTTAGCTGACGAAGTTATCAAAAGCTTACATAAAGCTGTTGATGAAATGGGTAAAGCTGAAACTTTTAAAGGTTATGGCCCTGAACAGGGATATGACTTTTTAAGAAACGCAATTCAAGACTACTACAAAAGAAACGGTGTTGAAATCGATACTGACGAAATCTTTGTTAGTGACGGTGCTAAAAGTGACACAGGTAACATAACTGACCTTTTCGCTATCGACAACGTTGTTATGGTTCCTGACCCTGTTTACCCTGTTTATGTTGACACAAACACTATGAACGGCAGAAAAATTATCTATCTTGATGCTAATGCAGAAAATAATTTCTTGCCTATGCCAGATGAAAACGTTCACGCTGACGTTATCTATCTTTGTTCACCTAACAACCCTACTGGTGCTGTTTACAACAAAGAACAACTTAAAATTTGGGTTGACTATGCACTTAAAAATGACGCTGTTATCCTTTTCGATTCTGCTTATGAATGCTTTATCTCTGAAGAGGGTCTTCCTAGAAGTATCTTTGCTATCGAAGGTGCTAAAAAATGTGCTATTGAGTTCTGCTCTCTTTCTAAAACAGCAGGCTTTACTGGTACTAGATGTGGTTACACTATCGTTCCTAAAACTCTTGTTGGTAAATCTGCTGATGGCAAAGAAATGTCTTTAAACAGAATGTGGAACAGAAGACAAACTACTAAATTTAATGGTGTTCCTTATATTGTTCAAAGAGCTGCTGAAACTGTTTTCTCTGTTGAGGGTATGAAACAGGCTAAAGCTATGATTGATACTTACAAAGAAAATGCTAAAATTATCGCTGAAACTATGAAAAAACATAATGTTAGATTTTTCGGTGGCGTAAACTCTCCTTATATCTGGTTTGAATGCCCTAACGGTATGAACTCTTGGGATTTCTTTGATGTTATGCTTAACAAAATCAACGTTGTTGGTACTCCTGGTGCTGGTTTTGGTAAAAATGGTGAGAACTACTTTAGACTTACTGCTTTCAACAACAAAGAAAATACTGTTGAAGCTATGAGAAGATTTGAAACTTTATTTGATTGATATCTGAGTTTGAATTTTTAATTATTTAATTGTTTAATTGTTGGCTGTCGCTGTGCGACAGCCTTTTTTGTAGGTAGGCTGGCAGTATGTTGACAGTAGATATGCAAGATGATATATTGGTAGTGATTTGATGATATAAAAATAAATTTTAATATAAAGGAGAATTATTGTGATTAAAGTTTTGTTTGTTTGCCACGGCAACATTTGCAGGTCGACTATGGCAGAATTTGTTTTTAAAGATATGGTTAAGAAAAAGGGAGTTGCTGACAAATTTTACATTGCATCGGCTGCGACAAGTAGTGAAGAAATAGGCAATCACATTCATTATGGGACAAGAAACAAATTAAATGAGGTTGGTATACCTTTTGACAAAAACAAGGTTGCTACTAGGATTGTTAAAAGTGATTATGACAAGTACGATTACATTATTGGAATGGACTATGCGAATATTTCGAATATGAAAAAAGTTTTTGGTGATGACGAGAAGGGCAAGATACACAGGTTATTGGAATTTGTTGGTGATGAAAGGGACATCGCTGACCCTTGGTACACCGAGAACTTTGATGTCACTTATGATGACGTTGTCAGAGGGTTAGAGGGATTTTTAGATAAATTGGGGTTTGTCGATTAAGACCGTGGGGCTTTGCCCCACCACCCTACTAGCTTTTTGAAAAAAGCTAGGCAAAAACTTTTGTCGGAAACTACGTTTCCTGTCTTGCTGTCGCCTTATGTAAGCAAAAATAAAATTCTTGCAAAAGCTTTATTTTTACCAAAATAAATTACAAATATATCGTAATTAAAATTAAATCGCCTACAAACTGCCAAATGTCGGGGGTGCAGGGGTGTCC
>CABVAP010000151.1 GCA_902496345.1 uncultured Eubacteriales bacterium | reverse complement strand
TCTCCACCTTACCCTTGACAGAAAAAAAGTGTAACCAATCATTGACACTTTAACATTTGGTAAAATACCATTCTTTAATAATAAATTGACAATTATTTGATTTGGTGGTATAATAAACGCGTGTGAGATTGGTGTTTACCTTGATTCGGAAAAGATGTTTAGAATGGGGGATTTTTTAATGAAGAAATTAATTTCAGGTTTTATCACAGGAGTTATGCTCGCTTGTAGTGCTGTTGGAGTTTATGCTGATGAAGTTTCTCAGACTTCTGTTGATATTTCTACTGCTGTGTATGATACAACTACAAAGAAAGTTAATGTTGTAGGTAGTATCCAGAATGGAGTAGATTCTCAGAGTATTACCGTTATGTCAACAGGTGTTAAAAATAATACTTTTGACTTGGGTCAGATTGTTTATATCGACCAAAATGATGACGTTGCTTTAGGTGAAAATGGTAGCTTTACTCTTAGCTTTTCACTTTCTGATTCAGCAACAACTGGTGCAAGATATTTTGTTCGTATAGGTGGTACAGGTATTGATAACCCAGCATATATGGCATTTAACTTTACTGCTGACGGTGATGTTACTGTTGTTTATGGTGATGTTAATAATGACGGTGTGCTTGATATAAATGACGCATCTGTTCTTATGAAGTACGTTCTTGACCCTACATCAGTTGATATTACAGCAAAAGGCTTTGAAAATGCTCAAATTCAAAAACAAAAAGTTGATGAATTTACATCTGCTGATGTTGCGATGATTTTGCAAAAAGCTTTAGATTCTACTTATAAGTTCCCAGTAGAAACTGTGACAAAATAATTATTTCGAAAAATAATAAATTTTGAGTTATACAAAAAGACGAGATTATTTTTAATCCGTCTTTTTTGTTCGTTAATTTTATCTTATGAGGTTGAAAAATGGAAATTGTTTTAGATTATGACTATTATATGCAAAAGGCCCTTGAACAGGCAAAAAAAGCGTATCTTGAAGATGAAGTTCCTATAGGTTGTGTTATTGTGCATAATGGGCAGATAATCGGAAAAGGTTATAATAAAAGAAACGGAATGAAAAATCCACTTTATCACGCAGAAATCGAGGCAATAAACGAGGCAAGCAAAGTAATTGGAGATTGGCGACTTGAAGACTGTATTTTATTTGTGACAGTTGAGCCTTGCCCAATGTGTGCAGGGGCTATCGTTCAAGCTAGAATAAAAGAAGTTGTTTTCGGAACTAGAAACAAAAAGGCTGGTTGCTGTGGCTCTGTACTTAATATTCTTGACTGTGACGGTCTTAATCACAAGGTTATAGTTACAGAGGGCATTATGCAAGAAAAATGTAGTAGTATTATGAGTGATTTTTTTAAACAAAGACGTGAAAAATTAAAGCAGGAAAAAAATAATTTAAAAGTAGATTTATAGCCTTATATAAGGCATTTATATAGGATTTTTTTGTTGACTTTTGTAAGGAAAAACGTTATAATCTATCATTGAATAATATCAGAATAGATTTACAAAGGAGGAATTTTTTTTGTCACAGGAAAATAAAATGGGCGTTATGTCCGTAAAAAAATTATTGTTGTCTATGGCACTACCTATTATGGCATCTATGCTTGTTCAAGCTCTTTATAACATAGTAGATAGTATATTTGTTGCACAGGTCAGTCAAGATGCACTTTCTGCTGTTTCTATAGCGTTCCCAGTTCAAAACCTTATGATTTCAATTGCTTCTGGTACTGGTGTTGGTATAAATGCTTATTTATCAAGAAGCCTTGGCGAAAAAAACGAAAAAAATGTGCATAAGGCAGCAACAAATGGACTTTTCCTTGCTATGTTAAGTACACTTGTATTTATAATATTTGGTCTTTTCTTTGTTGATATGTATGTTGAAAGTCAGACTTCTACGCCTATAATTTCGGAATATTCGAAAGAATATATAACTATTTGCTCTGTATTATCTTTTGGTATATTTGGTCAGATAACATTAGAAAGACTTTTACAGGGAACAGGAAAAACTATTTACACTATGTTTACTCAAGGGATTGGTGCAATTATAAACATTATTTTAGACCCTATTTTAATTTTTGGACTTTTAGGATTTCCTGAACTTGGTGTTTCTGGTGCAGCACTTGCAACAGTAATCGGTCAGATATGTGCTATGTTCCTTGCTCTTTTCTTTAATTTAAAGAAAAATCACGAAATTAACTTTAGTTTTAAAGGTTTTAAACCTCATTTAAAAACAATAAAAACTATATATTCTGTTGGTGTACCGTCAATCCTTATGATGTCGATTGCATCGATTATGGTTTATGGAATGAACAAAATTCTTGGAGATTTTTCTGATACAGCTGTTGCTGTATTCGGTGTATATTTCAAACTTCAAAGTTTTATATTTATGCCTGTGTTTGGTCTTAACAACGGAATGGTACCTATACTTGCTTACAACTATGGTGCTGCTAAAAAAGACCGTATAATTCAAACAATCAAGTTTGCAATCGGTTGTTCAGTTTGTATTATGGTAGTTGGTTTTGCCGTGTTCCAATTATTCCCAAAAGAACTCTTAGATATGTTCGATGCGTCTACAGATATGGAGGCAATTGGTACAATCGCTCTCAAGGTTATAAGTTTGAGTTTCATACCTGCTGCATTTAACGTTATCTTGCTTTCTTGTTTCCAAGCGTTTGGTCGTGGATTTTTAAGTCTTGTCGTTTCTGTATTCCGTCAGCTTATAATTTTACTTCCTGCTGCTTATGTATTCTCTTTATTCTGCGAGGGTACAGACGTTTCACTTATATGGTTCTCTTTCCCTATTGCAGAAATTGCAAGTGCTTTATTCTGTGCTGTGTTTACTATTAAAGTATACAGGGAAGTTATTAAACCTATTGGAAAAACTGCTTAAATTATGGGGTTGTAGGAAATATCTTTTATTCTAAAAGAGTTCTTAAGCCTTTGAAAATATTTTTGAAACAAAAAGAGAACGTATGGCAAAGCCATACGTTCTCTTTTTTACTATATTTATCTTACTTCAGAACCACTTTCGATGTCACCGTCAACAGTAATAGTTTTAAGATTTCCATTTTCGTCAGATGCTGCTAAAATCATACCTTCTGATAAAACACCTCTAAGTTTTACTGGTTTGAGATTTGCAACAACAACAACTTTTTTGCCTACCATTTCTTCTGGTGTGTAGTAGTTTGCAATTCCTGAAACAATCTGTCTTACTTCATCACCTATTTTGATTTGTGATTTTAAAAGTTTATCTGATTTTTCAACTTTTTCGCATTTTATAACTTCGCCAACTCTTAATTTGATTTTTGCAAAGTCATCTATTGTAATTATTTCATTAGCTTGTTTATCTTCTTGTTTATCTTCTTTTTTAGCGTCTTTTTTGCTTTCTTCTTTTTCTTGATTTGCAACGCTTTCTTTTTGGCTCTTTGCCATTGCCTCTTGCAATTCCTCAAGCTCTTTTTTAACATCTATTCTTGGGAATACAACAGCACCTTTTTCGATTTTTACTTCTTTTGGTAAACTACCAAATTTATGTATAGAATCCCATTTTTTAAGGCTTTCGTCTGTTATGCAAAGTTGTTTGTAGATTTCTTTTGGTGTGTTTGGCATACCTGGGCTAATTAAAATAGCTACTATTCTGAGAACTTCTGCAAGTGTGTACATTATGCCTGCAAGTTCTGCTTTTTTAGTTTCATCTTTTGCTAAAATCCAAGGTGTTGTTTCATCGATGTATTTATTACATCTTCTTACAAGTACCCATATTTCAGCAAAGGCATCACTAAAGAGCATTTTTTCCATATATTCTTCTACTTTTGCAACTGTATTTTCGGCTACTTTCTTAACGTCAGCGTCAAATTCATTTCCCTTTTGTTCGCTTGGAAGAACACCACCAAAATATTTATCTATCATTCCGACTGTTCTTGATAAAAGGTTTCCTAAATCGTTTGCAAGGTCAGAATTTATTCTATTTATAAGTGCCTCATTTGTAAAGTTTCCGTCTTGTCCAAACGCTATTTCACGGAGTAAGAAATATCTAATTGAATCCATTCCGTATTTATCAACCAATACTTTAGGGTCAACAACATTTCCTTTTGATTTTGACATTTTTCCACCGTCAATTATAAGCCAACCGTGACCGAAAATTTTCTTTGGTAATGGTAAATCAAGTGCCATAAGCATAGCTGGCCAAATGATTGTATGGAATCTTACAATCTCTTTACCAACAACGTGTACATCTGCTGGCCAATATTTTTTGAAATCACTGTCATCATCTGAGCCATAACCTAATGCTGTGATATAGTTTGAAAGGGCATCAACCCACACATATACTACGTGGTTTGGGTCAAAATCTACAGGAATTCCCCATTTGAAAGATGTTCTTGAAACACAAAGGTCTTCAAGACCAGGTTTTAAGAAGTTGTTTATCATTTCATTTTTTCTTGTTGCTGGTTGGATAAAATCAGGGTTTTCCTCAATGTGTTTTATTATTCTGTCTTGATATTTTGAAAGTCTAAAGAAATAACTTTCTTCTTTAAGTTTTTCAACTTCTCTGCCACAATCTGGGCATTTGCCGTCTACAAGCTGTCTTTCTGTGTAGAATGTTTCACAAGGTGTACAGTACCAACCCTCATAAGAACTTTTGTAAATGTCCCCATTTTCGTATAATTTTTTAAATATTTTTTGTACTGCCTTAACGTGTTTCTCGTCTGTTGTTCTTATATAGTAGTCATAGCTTATGCCGAGTGTTTTCCAAAGCTCTTTTACCCACGCAACTATTCCGTCAACGTATTCTTTTGGACTGACTCCTTTTTCTTTTGCTATTCTTTCGATTTTTTGTCCGTGTTCATCTGTACCTGTTAAAAATTTTACATCGTAGCCTCTCATTCTTTTATATCTTGCCATTGTGTCTGTCGCTACTGTACAATATGAGTGTCCGATGTGTAATTTATCACTTGGATAATATATTGGAGTTGTAATATAAAATTTTTCTTTTGCCATTTAAACAAATCCTCCTATTGAAATTTATTTTTAAGTTTTTTGACATTTGTTCATAATTTTTTATTATACACTATGTATTGTAAAAATGCAAATTTTATTATTGGTGGTGCAGCAGGAGCTGACCGTTTTGTGAAAAATTAAAATGCTTTAAAAATTGGGATTTGTAGGGGTGAACCTTTTTAAGTAAAAAGATTTAAAAGACTAGTTTTAGGGTGGTTTCAGTTTTTGGTTTATAATTCGATTTTATCGGAAATCTATTTATTTGCCTACGGCGTGGTAACTTTTTGAGTAAAAAGATTTAAAAA
>CABVAP010000150.1 GCA_902496345.1 uncultured Eubacteriales bacterium | reverse complement strand
TCGAAACCCCCCAGGTTTTTGGGTACTTTTTGCAATCAGGTCAGCACTTTTGCTTTGCAAAAGCCGGCTTACGCCGTCCGGATTTCTTTCCGGTGCCAAGTACCACGCCGTAGGCAAATAAATAGATTTCCGATGTAATCGGATTATAAGCCAAAGACTAAAACCACCACAAAACTGGTTTTTAAAATCTTTTTATTTAAAAAGGTTTACCCCTACAACTTCTAATTTGTTGAAATTGTTCTGATTTTTGTTGACCCCTTTGTGTAATTATGGTATAATTATACAAAACCGTATAACTGTACTTTTCTTGTAAGTATAGGTTGAATAAAAGGAGGTAATTTAATGCTTAAAAAGATTGCATCGTTGGTTGTTGCTTCTGTAATGACATTGAGTAGTTTCTCCGTTAGTTCTGTTCTCGCTGATAGTGAAACAGGAAATGATACAGAAACTAATGCAAAAGTAGTCGCATTCCCTGGTGCTGAGGGTGGCGGTATGTATGCAACCGGTGTTAGAGGTGCTATTGAAAATAATGACAAAATGGAGGTATATCACGTAACGAACTTAAATGATAGTGGTTCTGGCTCTTTTAGAGATGCTGTTTCTAAAGATAATAGAATTATCGTTTTTGATGTTTCCGGATATGTTGACCTTGATACTACTGTTACTATAAACAAGGAAAATATTACTATTCTTGGTCAGACTGCACCTGGTGATGGTGTATGTTTTAGAAGTAATAACATTAAAGTTTCTGGCAAAAATATTATTTTAAGATATGTTAGATTCAGAGTTGGTGATAAACTTAAAAATGGCGATTGGACAAGAACTCAAGACGGCCTTGAAGTTACAGACAATACACAAAATGTTATTATTGACCATTGTAGTGTAAGCTGGGGTACTGATGAAAACTTGAGCTGTTATGCAGTTAAAGACATCACTATCCAAAACTCTATTATCGCTGAATCTCTTAATCAGTCTATTCACGATAAAGGCGAACATAGTTATGCTGCTATTTGGGGTGGTGTAAACCTCTCTGTTCACCATAACATTATCGCTAACCACAAGAGCCGTAATCCTAAAATCGGTACTTCTGAAACTGTTGCTATGACTTCTGGATATAAAGACTCTGATACAGTTGTTGATATTAGAAATAATATCTTCTACAACTGGGGTGATAAAGCCGGTTACGGTGCTGAAAATGATGCAGGTGTAAACATAATTAATAACTGGTATAAACCAGGTCCGGCAACTCCTGATAACAAAAAAGCTAGAATTTTTGAATATAGCGTTGGTAATAAATATCAGAAAAATTGGTCTGGTAAAGTTTACGCAAATGGTAACCATATAGATGTTGACGAAAATGATAGTGAAGTTGCTAAGGAAGACGCTGCTAGAGTAAATGCAAATAACTATCAGGCTGACACAGGTGTTTATCCTGACCCTAAATATACAGATATGACTTATACAAATCTCGATAAGCCTATCGACACATATATCAATGATTATCCTATCACTACGACAAGTGCTGAAGATGCGTACAATTATGTAATCGAAAACGCTGGTGCTAGACTTCCTAAAATGGACGCAATTGATGAAAGAATTATTGATAATATCAAAAATAGAACTGCTCCTACTGGTTCTAAAGGTAGTGTTGGTCTTGTTGACTCTCCTGTTGACGGTCTTACTTGCCTTACTGATGAACAAAAGGCTAATTATGATGACAGAGGTTATCCTGTTATTTCTGAAGTAAATAGAACTACTGATGATACTACTTTTGACGCTGACGGTGATGGTATCGCTGACGCTTGGGAAGATAAAATGGGACTTGATAAAACAAACCCTAACGATTCTTTAAACATTGGTCCTAATGGATATACTTGGCTTGAAATTTATGCTGAAACAATCGGCAAAGATGACGCAACTTTAGGCTTAGCTATCGACGGTGACAGCAATGTATTTTCTAAAACTGAAGATATGACTATTAACCTTACTTATCCTCAAGATACATCTTTTGTAGATTTAAAAGTTTTTGCAAATGATGAGCTTGTTAAAGAAGAAAAAAACGACGATAATTCAGATGTTTCTGTAGGTTCAATTGCTGTTGGAAATTTACCTCTTGGTGAAAATTATATTACTGTTATTGGCACTAAAGCTGACGGAAGTACAATTTACAGTAATACAAAAGTTGTTTATGTTAAAGGTGACAGCTATTCTGGTGATGATTTTGCCAACAACTCACAGGGAAATGCAGTTGTAACAAAAACAGATGATGGTAAATATTATATGTATTCTGACGGTACAGATTCTGCTATTTTAGCTAAAGATATTTCAGGTGGTTTCAGTTTTGTTGTTAATCTTGGTGATATTACTAACTTATCTGATGGAGTTGAAACAGGTGTTGCTTTCCATACAGATTCAGCAACATATAAAATCTACAAAACTGTTAAAGACGGTGAGGTAGTATGGATATGCGAAGATTCATCTGGTAAAAACGTAGTATCTGCTAGTGACTCGTATAAAGCTAATATATTAAAGGTTTCTGGTGATGAAGCAGGTGCTGTTGAACTCTATTTGGGTGATAGTCTTGCTAGTTTAAAACAGGTTACAAATATTACTGTCGCTGATGTTACTAAATTAGATTTTTATGTAACTGCTGGAGAAAACAAAAAAGCTATATCTGTAGCTAATGATATTAGATATGTTAGTTCTGATGAGATTACACACCCAGAACTTTCAATTCAAAATATATCTGATAATCAAAAACTTGGATTTAATACAGATATTGAGGTTAAAGTTACCCCTGATTCAAAAGCTCCTATAAATGAAATTGCTGTGTTCTTCAAAGATAAACTTATTAAAACAGTTAAACTTGATGAAGAAATTACACAAGAAAAAGTTGAAACTATCCCTGTTAGATTCTCTAGAGTTGATAGTGGTGCATTAAGAGTTATTTGTTTTGATAAAAACCTCGGTCAAAGTGAAGATACAAAAACAGTTGCTATTTCAGCTGATACCACTCCTTGGGAAACTACTTTGATTGGTGAACAAGAGGGCGATATTCCTGTTTATGTTCAGGCAACACAAGACTTTACATACAAACTTAATGCTCCTGCTGGTAACATTAGTGGAACTTCTGATAAATATGGATATTTCTATCAGCAATTTAATGAAAACGAAAGATTTTACTTTAGAGCAAGAAATCAAGCAAGTAAAAACTTTGGTGTAATGCTTAAAGACAACCTTGACGCTGACGGTGTTGGCTACTACTTTGGTACTGAACCAAACGAAAGTATGGCTAGAGGATATATGTATGTTCTTAAAGCAAGAACTTCAAAAGGTGGAAATTATGAAACAATTAAATCTTTTGAAAATATGACAGATGATAAATATTACTTTATTATTGAAAAAGATGGTACTAAATTTAAAATTTATAAAACTAACGTAAACTCTAATGAGGGTGGAAGCGTTTACAAAGAAAAAACTCTCTTATGTGAAGTTGAAACAGGTATAGGCGATACATACTATATGGGTTATGCTGCTACAGACGATGTTCCTGATATTGGTTGGCTTGGACTTGAACAATTTGACAAGTCTAACGAAAAAACTTTCAAATGGAATATGGATAATGGTGCAAACTGGTATTGGGCTGTTGGTTATAAAGAACCTGTAAGTGATTTATGGGGTTGGTCACAGGAAAATATCGATGGCAACGAAACTGGTAAAATGGTTATCGAAAATAATGACGATTATCCAGAAAGAACTATAAGTCACGATTTCGATATTGAAAAGGGTATTATTGAAAGTGGTTTTGATGTATTTATTGTTGGTGAAAAACCTGATATTAAATTTAATCTTAAAACTGCTCTTGGAAAAGCATATACTATTGAATTTAACCGTGGTGATGTTATATTCGGTGGTGAAACACTTTCTGATGTTTCTGTAGATAATTCAACTTGGTACAAAGTAAAGGTTACTACCGATATTGAATCTGATGTTGCAACTATTACTCTTATGGATGTTGACGGAAAGACTATTGTTGAAAAAAATGTAAATGCTACAAGTGTTGATAATGCTTTAGCTATCTACCTTGGACAGGCAACTAAGACTTATATTAAACAAGCTTTCCAAATTACAACTGTTAAGGGTGCACAGGGTACTTACTATCTCGATAATATGTATGTAGGTCTTGTTGCAAGAAGTAGTCTTGCTGAATCTATAGAAAGAGCTGAAAAACTTAGCAAGAGTGGCTATAGAATAAAGACTTGGAATGTCCTTGAAGTTGCATTTGCTGAGGCTAAAAAAGTATATGATAATGAAAATTCTGATGTAGAGGAAATACTTTCTGCTAATACTGCTCTTGTTGAGGCTATGGACGGACTTGAAGAGATTTATGGTACAACTGTCGGTGAAACTATTACTTGGAGTTTTGCTGATACTTCTAAATTTGGTAGCTATATAACAGCTGGAAGTATACCTGCTGGAACAACTACTATTGATGACAGATTTAGCTTTAATTTCACAAATAGCACTGTAATCGAGGGAAATAACAAAACGTTTGATGACGGATTTAAGGGTGGTTGTAGAGTTAAAGCTGGTACACAGCCAATGGAAGTGAAAGTTGATGGTAAAGCTGATATTGTTGTTTATGCTTGTTCTGCATCAGGTAAGGAAAATAGAAATCTTGTTATTACAGATGGAACTAATACTCAAAAATATCTTTTATCAAACACATATATTGCATCTAAGTTTAGTTATACAGGAGACACTCCTGCAACAATAAAGATTTATGGTGAATCTGGTCTTAACTACTATGGTGTAAAATATACTCCATATATATCAACTGATTACAGAACTAGAGTTACTGGATACGATAAAGCTACTGGCAAAGTCAGTGTATTTAACGGTGGCGAAGGTGCAACAAGAGGTGTTGCTGTTGTTATTGTTACAGATGATAATGGAAAAGTGCTTGAAACTCAAAGTAAAGACTTTGAAATTAATGTTGGTCTTGAAGAAACTCAAGAAATTGATGTGACTCCTATTACAGCTAGTGGAAATATAAAAGTTCTTCTTTGGGACAGTCTTGAAAATATGAAACCTATTTGCAACGGTTATGTTGTAAAGTAGAGTAGGGCAAAGCAAAAAAATCCTTGAGGTGAAAACTCAGGGATTTTTTTATACAAATTAGAAGTTGTAGGGGTAAACCTTTTTAAATAAAAAGATTTTAAAAACCAGTTTTGTGGTGGTTTTAGTCTTTGGCTTATAATCCGATTACATCGGAAATCTATTTATTTGCCTACGGCGTGGTACTTGGCACCGGAAAGAAATCCGGACGGCGTAAGCCGGCTTTTGCAAAGCAAAAGTGCTGACCTGATTGCAAAAAGTACCCAAAAACCTGGGGGGTTTCGA
>CABVAP010000149.1 GCA_902496345.1 uncultured Eubacteriales bacterium | reverse complement strand
GTTTCCGGCAAAAGTTTTTGCCTAGCTTTTTTCAAAAAGCTAGTAGGGTGGTGGGGCAAAGCCCCACGGTCTTAATCGACAAACCCCAATTTACAATATGCAAGCCCTAAATAATAAGTACGCTATAAAGAGGACTATTATAATAATAAACGGAATAGTTATCAAATTTTGAGGGGCATCATTAAAACTTTTGATTAAATTGCCTTCATTTTTCTTTGTAAAATATCTAAACACAAAATAAAATAAAATCCCAAAAACTATAGCAGTTGCACCGGAATATAAAATAGAAGTAACACTAAAATCACTTTGTGTAGCAACACTTAATTCCTCTTGTGAATAAAGATTTTTAGACATATATAAAATAAACCCTTGCGTTCCATTTATAATAAAATGTGCAAGTATAGACGAATAAATTGATTTTGTGTAAATAACGAATAAGGCAAAAATTATACCAATTAAAAAAGCATAAATAAATTGGTGTGGATTAAGGTGGATTATGCCAAAGAATAAACCAGAAATTAAAGCACTTTTTAATACCCCTGCACTTCTAACACCCGAAAGAATTATCCCTCTAAATACAACCTCTTCAAATATAGCAGGTAATATTGCAGATATTAATAGAAAAAACCAAAACGGAACATCAGAAATGCTGTTCATAGCCTCGCTTGCTGTGTTTGTAAATAAATATGATGTTATATATGATACAAAATTTGCAATAGGTTGTATAAGTATAGCCATAATCACAATAAGAATAACGTTAGATAAACTTATCTTGTTTAAACTTAAAACCTCTTTGTAATTTTCCTTGGTAACACTAAAATACAAGACAGCCGGTAAAAGTGAACATAAAAACGGAGTTATGAACATTAGAAAAGTTGAACTTAAAAAGTTATAACCAACAGCATTAGAAAGTACATTAAAAAAAATACTGATAAAGAACGGAATTAAACAAAGATAAATAAGCAATAACAACATAAATTTTATTGTTCTCGAATACCTTTCCATACAACTTTTTCTCCTTTCAAATAAAACATTTTAAAACTTGTATTAAATTTTTATTTCAAATTTTTATAAAATATCTTGCTTATTTTGAAAAAAAATGTTACAATGTTATAAATAGTATTTTAACAAAAAAAATATAATTGTCAATGATTTATATATCGCTTGTTTGTTAAATTTAATCTATTTAGGGGATTATAGATGTAGTATTAATATTGTTTATTTCGGGAGGTTACGTTTCCTATGGAAAATGAGAATGTTTCAATAAAAATGAAAGTTGCTGACGTTAGACCAAACTGTATATTGGCTAGAGATGTTGTCACAAAAACAGGTGTTGTTATTCTTGCCAAAAATACAATGATTAATAACGTCAACTTTACCAAAATTGAACAAGCTAATATCAAGAGTATCTATGTTTGGGAAGATTCCGTTGACGACACATTAAGTCCATTTAAACAAAAAGAAGTTCATACAATTGAAGAACAGTCAAAATTAGTTTCAGATAAACCTGAATTTAAGGCATTTAGTGGTACATATACTGAAAACCTTGACGAAACAAAAGATATGTTAAATAATATCGGAAATGGCGGTGATATTAATAAAGATGAACTTTTCTCAATTACTAAAGGCATTATGGATAAGATTAATTGTAAAAGTGACATCTTTACATATTTAAGTAATTTGAAAACTGTTAATGATTACACTTATAGCCATTGTTTAAATGTTTCTTTGCTTTGTAATATGTTTAGTAAATGGCTTAATCTACCAGAAGAAGAAACTGAAGATTTAACAGTTGCAGGTCTTTTGCACGATATAGGCAAATTAAAAATTGACCAAAATATTTTAAATAAAAAAGGAAAACTTTCTGAGGCTGAATTTGAGGAAGTTAAAAAGCATACGACTTTAGGCTATGAAATCATTAAAGATGCAGACATTCCTGAATCCGTAAAAGATGCTGTCCTTATGCACCACGAAAAAATCAACGGAACAGGTTATCCTCGTGGTTTAAAGGGCGATGAAATCAGTAAATATGCTAAGATTGTTTCTATATGTGATATTTATGATGCTATGACATCTGATAGAGTGTATAGAGAAAGATTTTGTCCTTTCCACGTAATTAGAAATTTCGAACGCCAGAATTTTAGTGTTCTTGATACACAGTATCTTCTTGTGTTCTTACAGAACATAGCGTATACTTATGTGGGAAGTTGGGTGAAACTTACAAACGGCGAAACTGCCGAAATAATTTTCATCAACCAAAGTCAAATGTCAAGACCTATTGTAAAGACAGAAAATGACTTCCTTGACTTGTCTAAACGTCTTGACTTGGATATTGAGAGCCTTATTTAATATATAAAAAAATGCTATCAACTATTTATTTAGCTGATAGCATTTTTATTTTGTCATTTTATTAAAACGCAACTAAAGCAATTTTAAAATTTCACTTACAATAAGCTGTACACCATCTTTATTTACCGTTTTCTTTTCGTTTTCAGAGAGTTTAACTCTTTTATCAAAATTATATACAACTGAATTAAAAAGCTCTAAAAACGCAATTTCAGAGATTTCAGACTCATATCCTCCAAATACAAATAAATTATTTTCTTCGCCAAATGTCATATTAGTTTCTTGATTACTTGCAACGGTAACACCAATCTGTGGAAGACCCATCGACGCAATTTCTTGCAAAGTTCCTCCACAAGCAGTTATGGCAATATCCGACTTTGAAATTAAATCAGCCATTTTAGGGTTGGGATATAAAACGATATTAGAATTTTCTTTTGCAAGTTGTTGCAAATCAGCTTTCGTCTTGTCTGAAAATCCAGAACTAAATGCAACATTAAATCTAAACGGTTCATTTTTTAATATATTAAGTATTTTTACAGAAGTATTTTTCGGGTCTGTTCCCCCCATCGTTATAAAAACATTTTCAACTTTTTCTTTTACAGTAACACTTGGTGCGACCCTAAATTCTTCACGTAAAAGAGCATATTTTGTACCAAGAAGTACAACACATTTATCATCGACAGGGTACTTTAAATTTTCAACATTCAAGCTTTTATTTAATAAAATATCACAATCATAAAATGAAAGCGATTTTAAGTCATCTATGTACATAAGTCTGTGATATTTTTTTCGCAAATCTGAAAGCATTTTTTCAGTTGCATCATAGCTGTCAAAAATCAAAAAATCAGCAGAAACATCATCTTCGTCATAGTAAACATCAAAGCCTAAATCTTTTATTTTTTTCACTCCAGATTGATATTCAAAGTTACTTTTAGAAATGTAAAATACATCGCAAGTTTTTTTAAGTTCTTCAGCGATTACCATAGTACGCATTATATGCCCCATTCCAAGAGAAAGAGAACCACTACACTTTATAGCAATCGTTTTTTTCTTATTAAGACACATTAAATCAACCCTTTTTCTTTCAAAATACGATATTTGACTTCAGCAATTTCCCAATCCTCAACGGTGTCTATATCTTGAACATATAAATCTGGCAAAATTATAGGAGCTATTTTTTGTACTTTCCCGTCAGGGTTTACGTTGTATTCGATAAATTTTGAAACATCATAAAAATAAAACTGTCCACTATCGTGATAAAACGGCTCTAAGTCCTGTGACCTTTTGTTTCTGTTTTCAGGCCACTTGTACTCAAGTAAGTCATTGTTTAAAATATAACCTCTTTGTGGTGGAAAAGAAAATTTAACAACAGGTATAACTGAATCAACATTATTTTTAGAAATCATTTCAAACCCTTCAAGTAATTTTTGAGGAGTAACAAAAGGAGCAGTTGGATATAAGCAACAAGCATATTTATATTCTTTTCCGAGTTCTTTATATTTTTCAAAAACCTCAAAAAGTACATCAGCCGTTGTTGCAAAGTCATTTGCTGTTTTTTCACTTCTCATAAAAGGAACGTTTGCCCCAGCATTTCTAGCTATTTCAGCAATTTCATCATCGTCAGTTGAAACCATAACTTCATCAAATATACCACTATTTATAGCAGCTTTTATTGAGTAATTTATAATAGGCTCGCCACAAAATTCTTTTATATTTTTTCTAGGAATTCTTTTGCTTCCACCTCTCGCTGTAATTATAGCAATAGTCTTATCAGTCATATTTTTGCCCCCTTTGAGCGTTTAACAATTAAGTCTTTTATTATTTAAACATACCCCAATCAAGAGGAGTTCCCTTTTTAAAATCATCGGTTGCAACTTTACCTAAAACCTGTTCATAGTACATAGTATGCAATCCTTTAGCAGGTCTAATAGAGCGAACATTTTTTTCTGTAAAAACTTCGCCACGTTTAATATCAGAAACAACATACAAAGAGCGAGAGCCACTTCTACCGGCTTCCTGTTTATCTGTAAGTTTATAAGTTGCTCTACCCAAAGCTTTTTCAAGATTTCTTATTTGAGAAACCATTTGTTTAAACTCATCAGCTTCCATAGAAAAAGCCGAATCAACGCCACCGTCAGACCTTTTTAGGGTGATATGTTTTTCGATTATTTTAGCACCTAAAGCGATAGCACCGAGGGCAACCTCTGAGCCTAAAGAGTGGTCAGAAAGTCCAACGATACAATCAAAAGTTTCTTTCATATTTGGGATTAATTTAATATTCATATCTTCATAAGGTGATGGATAAGCCGATGTACACTTCAACAAAGCGACATTTTCATTACCAACATCTGAACAAGTTTTTAAGGCACGCTCAATATCCTCAAGATGTGCAATTCCTGTAGAGATAATTATAGGTTTACCTGTTTTAGCAGCCTTTTTAATCAAAGGAATATCATTTATTTCATAAGACGCAATTTTTATAGCAGGCATACCAATTTCCTGCATAAAATCAACAGCCGTATGGTCAAAAGGCGAAGAAAAGCAATCAAGACCTATACTTTCGGCATATTCTTTCAAATCCTTTTGCCATTCCCAAGGTGTATATGCCTTTTTATAGAGATTATACAAAGTTTTTTCATTTTCCCAAAGTCCCTTTCCCGTACGAAACTCAGGGTTATCGCAATCTATAGTTATAGTATCGGCTGTATATGTTTGAAGTTTAACAGCATCTGCACCAGACTCTTTTATTGCGTCTACAATCTTAACTGCTCTATCAAAATCGCCATTATGATTACCAGACATTTCTGCAATAACATAAGCCGGCGAATCTTCTGAAATTACTTTACTACCTATTTTAAACGATTTATTCACAACTCAATCCTCCTTATCAAATTGGGGTTTGTCGATTAAGACCGTGGGGCTTTGCCCCACCACCCTACTAGCTTTTTGAAAAAAGCTAGGCAAAAACTTTTGCCGGAAACTATCGTTTCCTGTCTTGTTGTCGACTAAAGGTGGCTAATCTAAAATTTTTACAAAAACTTTATTTTTGCTAAAACAAAGCCATAAACGATTGCAAATAAAAATT
>CABVAP010000148.1 GCA_902496345.1 uncultured Eubacteriales bacterium | reverse complement strand
TAATTTTGTTTATTTATAGTTGTTTATTTCATAAATATTTCAAAATTAGATTGATGTATAAAATTTAATGGTGTTTTTAGGAAAAATGCAATTTTTTTCAGCAAAATCAAAACGCTCAAAAAATTTCGGCCTTGAAAAAAACGAAATTTTATTTCGCAGATTTTTAGAAAAAATGCAATTTTTGCAAATATAAATTTGCATTGCTGGCTTGAAGCTTGCCAGCAAACAAAGTGCATTTTTTCGTCAAAATCAAAACGCTCAAAAAATTTCGGCCTTGAAAAAAATCCCTTACCAAGGCTGGTAGGGGATTTCTAATTTTATTTTATGGATTTTTAAATTAACTAGTAGCTTTTAATTTAAGCCTTTTTTCAAATTCATCGACTTGCAAAGGTCTATCAAAATAAAATCCCTGTGCAAGATAACAATGGTTTTCTTTTAAAAGTTTAACCTGTTCTATTGTTTCGATACCCTCAACAATACATTCAAGTCCAATTTCTTGTGCCATAGCAACAACGTGTTTAAGCATAGAGTGTCTATTAGGGTCGGATATATTGCTACCCATAGGCAAAAAGCTTTTATCTATTTTAAGTACGTTCCAAGGCAACTCACGTATAAGACTAAGTGAGGAATATCCAACGCCAAAATCATCAACAGATGTACTTATTCCGTTTTCTTGTAAGCCAAAGACAACATCTTTAAGCTCTTTAGAGTTTAGGTCAACAGCCGTTTCTGTAAGTTCAACTTCAATATATTCGTGTGGAACATTATATTTATCAATGACAGCAATAACATTTTTGAGAAAATCCATATTGCCTAAATTTCGTCTTGAAAAGTTTACGGAAACTGTGACGACTTCTCGTCCATCATCAAGCCAACGGCGAATATCTCTGCAAGTATGTTCAAGCATATAAAAGTCTAAAACACATATAGCCTTTGCACGTTCAAGAATAGGGATAAAGCTATCCGGTGGAAAAAGTTTGCCATCGTGAAACCACCTGCAAAGTGCCTCTGCTCCAGCAAGCTGGTAGTTTCGTAAATTAACCTTTGGCTGATAGTAAACTTGAAATTCTTCGGTTTCGATAGCATTATAAAATAACTGTTCAATATGTCTTGAGCTATTTATACTTCGCATAAGTTCGTTATCAAAGAATATATAGTCAGTGTTCATAACGTTTCTTGCAATGTTGATAGCCATTGAAATATAGTCCATTATGTCATTAGCAGAACTACATTCGCTGTCAATGATATAGTATCCGGCAGAGGCTGAAACAAGGATACGGTTTCCAGCTTTTTCGTCATATATAACGCCGACACCTTTCATATATTGCATAATAAGATTAAGATTTTCTTTGAAAAATAAACAGCAGAAGTTATCGCCACCAATTCTACAAACAACTTCATCGTTACTTAATTTTGCGATTAATCCATCAACAAATCCTTTCATTATTTCCGTGCCTTTTTTTCGCCCAAACTGGTGATTTATATTTGAAAAATGTCGCAAATTAAAATAACAAGCACCATACCTTAATATGTCATTATTTTCAAATTTACTTTCAGCAAATTTTAAAAAATATCTTGAATTATAAATGCCAAGTTCCTGGTCCTTGAACGAAAGATTTTCAAGCAAAGTGACAATTCTTGTCATACTTATAAACGAAAAAATAATTTTTTGTACGACTTTTATTTTGTTGTTTTCGGTTTCAGACCAATCAGGTGTGTCTTTTTTCTGGTAAATCTTATAATACATAATGTTTCCACTAGCTGTAACTTCTTTTTGAAAATAAAAGCGTTTTTCATCATAATTATCTTTCTGGAAAAATATGAAACTCCTACTATTATTGGCTTTTTCATCGTCCTTATTGCTAAAAAATATGATTTCAATTTTTCCAATTCTCAAAAAGTCACACATATCTTCAGAAGTTTTTTGTGTATCTGAAAAATTCATACTATTTATTTGTTGAATATTAAGCAAAAATTCATCAATAAGTTTTGAATATTTTTCCGTGTCAAAACCCGTCATACATATCACTTCCTTAATCAGTTTTTAACTTCAAGCTGAGGAATAGTCACTGTAAACAAAGAGCCTTCGTTTAGCTTACTTGTGACCTCGATAGTTCCTGCCATACGTTTAACAATAAGACCTATGACATAAAAACCAAGGTTTAAATCTTCCTTTTTGGTATGGATATATTCATCTGATGAATTAAGTCTTTGCCTTGCATCATCAAGTTGACTTTCGGTCATACCAACCCCCATATCTTTAACCTCTATTTTAAGCATAGTCGCATACGAAATTTTTTCGCAAGAAATATTTATAGAAATTGTACCGTTATCCATAAATCTAAAACTATTTAAAATAAGCTTATTTACAACTTGTACAATCTGGTTTGCATCGCCCAAAAGCCACTCTGGAACGTTTTTTTGAATATCTAGTTTTATTTGAATTTTATCTGTATTAACATAGCTTTCAACATTTGAAACTAATTCTTCAAACAGCTCACGTACTTGATATTCAAATTCAGTTATTTCAATTTTGCCACCAACCATTCTAATATATTCGATTGTGTCTTCAATAGTTGATAAAACTCCGACCCCTTTATGTGAGATATTTTTAAGGTTTCTTTTGATTAAAGAAACATCTTCTGAACCCATAGAATCGTTTGCGATATGAACAAGCTCTTTCATTATCCTTTTTGTGGTGAGGCTCATATTCATCAGAAAAGAAGCGTTTGAGCGTGACGCCATTTCCATTTTCTTGTTTTTTTCAAACTCCTTATAGCTTCTATATGCCATCTCTGAAAGGATTCTGGCTATTTCAGATAAAAAGACAGCTGATTTTTTTACGTTATCTTCTGATAAAACAGTTGCTTTTTCTGCCATACTTATATATGTGGCAGGGTCTATTCCAAGTTCTTCGGCAATTTTTTTCATTTTTTCCTTATTGATTTCGCCAGTTCGAACTTGTCCACCGATAAAACTTCCGATAAAACAATCTTTGACCATAATAGGTGCAGCATAGTCAACAAGCCCAGCGTGACAATGGTAGACTGCTGGCTCACCCGTGCTTAATGTTTGTAATGCCCCACGTCTATCACATTCGGTACATCTTTTAAAACCAAGTAAAGATTTTCTCGTAAGCTTTGTACAAAACTCTGTAAAGCCACTCCCCTTTGTAACAGGAATTCCATCAGCATCGGTCGTTAAGGCTGCCATACCTGTATATGCAGAAAAACCGTCTTGTATTCTTTGCAATACTTTAACGTCTATTAACTCTGTTAAATAAATTTTTTCTTTTTCCACAAAACTCACCCCTATAACTACCGAAATATTCATATAAATTATTAGATTGCCGAAAAGCTGTATAAGAAAATAAGGTTTACGCTTATAAAGCAAAATCAAGAATGTTGTTTTTGAAGCAAATAACACTGACAAATTTCATTTTCTTTCGACAAGCTGATAAATTGTTTTATTTATATATGTGGCTATTATATCATATTTGTTCAAATATGTAAACTTATAACAGTATTTTTCTACAATTTCAACAATTTATATAAAATATAAGTACAACTTTTATTTATATATTTTATACAAAAAATATGGCCCAAAAATATAAAGTGCTTTTGTAAAAACCAGATTTTATCGTTATGAGGCCAGAAAACCGTACATTTTTGTTTATATGTTATTTAAATTTTTTTATAAATTGTATTGACAAATTATACAAAAAAATATATCATTATTTATAAAGTTATACGTATATATTTTTAATGTTTGAAAATTTATCTATTGTTAGGAGTTTAAAAATGAATACATACAAAAATCCAATCGTAAGAGGTTTTTATCCTGACCCTTCTGTTGTACGTGTTGGGGAGGATTATTATATGGTAAATTCCACTTTTCAATATTTCCCAGCTATCCCAATCCACCATTCAAAAGATTTGGTACATTGGGAATTAATCGGTCACGTTATAACAGACAATGACGGACTTGATTTAAGCGAAACATCAGATTCCCACGGAATTTGGGCACCTGATATATCTTACTGTAATGGCGAATTTTACGTTTTCGCAACTTTAAGACTTAACGACCCACCAGAAAATACAACTGGAAAACTTAGAAAAACACTTTTTATGAAATCTAAAAATCCAGAGGGACCTTATACAAAACCGGTTGTGCTTGATATAGACAGTATAGACCCGTCACATTTCGTTGACGATGACGGAACTCACTATTGTATAACAGCACCGGGGATTACAATTACAAAACTTACTGATGACTGTACACAAATTGCTGAACCAACTGTTCACGTTTGGGACGGAACAGGCCTCCGTTGTGCAGAGGGTCCACATATTTTAAGAAAAGACGGCTGGTATTATGCTATACTTGCAGAGGGTGGAACAGGTTTCGGTCATCAGATAAGCGTTGGTCGTTCAAAAAATCTTTTCGGACCTTATGAGTCATCACCACATAACCCAGCATTAAAACAAACAGACCCAACAGCTGAATTACAACGTTCTGGTCACGGTGATTTAGTCCAGACACAAAACGGCGACTGGTGGGTAACATACTTATGCGGACGAGCAAACGAGGGTGGTTATACAACTGTTGGTCGTGAAACAGGTTTAGACAAGGTAACTTGGACAGATGACGGTTGGTTTATAGTTAATGACGGAAATGGGCCATCTGCTGAAAATGAAGCTCCAGATTTGCCTTGGACAGAATATGAAGAAAAAACATTTGATGATTTTGATGATGATAAATTGAGTTTAGAGTGGGAATTTGTTAGAAACCCAAGACACGAAAAAATTTCGCTTACAAAAAACAAAGGTTATTTAACAATTGAAGCTGGCGAGTTTGATTTAGATAAAAGAAGTTCATACAACACAATTGTAAGACGTGAAACAGAACTTTCTTATCGCTTTTCAACAAAGCTTGAATTTGACCCAAAAGAAAAAGACCAACAAGCAGGAATAACTTGCTATTATGGAATAAACAACCACATAAAATGTTGTATGATTTATGACAACGGAAAGAAACTTAGATTATACGAAAATAGAAATGCCGAAAAGAGCATTATGGGTGAGGTTTCACTTGATAATGATGTTAAAATTGTTTATTTAAAAGTTAGAGTTATCAAACAGACTAGAGAATTTTTCTATAGCTTTGATAATGAAAACTGGTATTTGTTGGGCAGAGTTGTACGTTGTACGTTCCTTTGTGATGAGGGTGTTACAGTAGGAAAGCACCACACAGGAACACTTGTTGGTTTATACGCTTATAACGGCGAAAATGCAAAAACTATTGACGCAAAATTTGATTGGACAGATTATAAGACTTACTAGATTTATTAAATGATAACCCTTAAAAGAATATATATTTTTTACACAAAAAGGCTGTCGGTTCAAACTGAACCGACCCCCAAAAGTTAGACCAAAAATCTAACGATTGGGAGGTCGGTTTTT
>CABVAP010000147.1 GCA_902496345.1 uncultured Eubacteriales bacterium | reverse complement strand
CCGCTTGCGGATAAAAGTCTGCGACGCTTTTTGAAATCGACAATAACGATAAAATTTAACTTTTTCGACACCCTATTCAGCGACTTTTATTTTATGATTTTATGAAAAATTAATGAAATCCACTCGCTGATGAATTTATTTCTGAATTTAATCTATTTCCTATCTCTTGCCATATTTTATTGAAATCTGAAAATCCATTTTTTTGGTTTACCTCTACGCTTATATTTGGCGAAATATTTATATTGCTACTGTTTAAATCTGGAGATTTTACTGATATTTTATCTTTTATATTTTTTGGTGTCTTTTTCGCTATGTTACTATCTAAGTTTCTACCTGCAAATATATTTTCCTTATTTTCTTTTATGCTTGGTATACTGAGTTTTTTTGCTACCGTTTCTCTTTGGATTTTTGGGAAAGTCGGTTTTATTATTTTCTCTAAAATAGTTGATTTTTCTGGATTTTGTTGTGGGCTAGTTAAATCTTTTAACCTCGTAACAGCACTTACTTTATTTATTGGGGTTATACGATTAAATGCACTATTATAGCTACTTGGATTTTTTGAAATGTTGATTATATTCTTGTCGTTAAAGCTATTAAGGCTTGGTTGTGCCTTTTGTTTTCTGCTACTTCTTTTACTTGAGTCTGCTTTATTAAAGTTTTGTGTCGTTTTTGAAAATAAATTTCTCGTGCTAAATTGATTTTTTGTGTTCTTTGGAAAAATGGAACTGCTTTTGTTTAAAAACATATTTACGTTTGCCATAACTTGATTTGAAAAACGCCTATTATCCTTTGATTTCCTCATTAGTTCCCTGAAATTTCGTCTTGAATTGTTTTTTGTTTTTTGCATAATAAACCTCTCCTTTTTTTAAAATTTTAATGCAATAATTATACCATAAAACAATACAATTTGCAATATAAAAATTTCTTATTTGAAACAAAAGGCTGGTTTTATGCTGATTACACCAAATAGCTAAAAAGAAAGCGTTTCCCAAATGCCTACAGATACTATATCGGCTATATTCATAACCAATGAAAGGCGTGTACTTTGTAGCCTCGATATTTCTACAAACCCATTTAAGTTTACTATCCCTGTTATAAAGACATCTCCTATCTCGCCTAAATTCTTCTTTACACCTGCCCCAGGACTAATTGAACCTTTTCCAACTGTTATATAGCCTATATGTTCCGTTTTGCCTAAAGACGCATCTATCGCTATTATAAACGGGTCTTTATGCTCTTCGTAAATTTCTTTTACTGTATCGGCTAAATTTATCGCGTGAACCGGATTATCTAACGTCCCATACACAGTTACATTTTTTCTTTTTGGTAACCTACTTAGCTTATAACCTACCAAAGGTCCAAGGCTATCGCCTGTTGCTTTATCTGTACCTATACATAGAACAACAATGGATTTATCTTTTTCTTTCCAGAAAAGTGCATCGCACAATGCACTTTTTAACGCATACCTAAAATCCATAAGTGCAGTTTTACATTTTGAATTTACATATCTTCCTGCCATTTTTATCTCCTTAAAACTTTAATTCGTTTTAACATTTTGATGATATTTACTAGGCTGTCGATAAAGTCGACAGCCTTGCAAAAAATCAACGATTTTTTGCAAATTAAACTAGATGAGTAAACAGCTGTTTCTGCACACAAGGCTTTTAAGCCCTTGAAACAGCCGTTTTCCTCAGCGAAAATGCGATTTCCGTTTGCGGATAAAAGTCTGCGACACTTTTTGAAATCGACAATAACGATAAAAATTAACTTTTTCTACAAGCTTTAATATTTACTTTGTGTAAATATTTTATACTCATTTTTGGTTATATTTAAGTAAATTTTATTACGTTCATTTTATGTCGAATAAAAGCAAACTATATCGTAAATTGTATTTTAAACGAACAATATGCAGAAAATTGTAAATCAAAAATGTTATTTCATCGACTTATATTTCCAAAAATTGCCTATGGTTTGTGCTATCATTATATAAAATCATAAATTAGCCTATGCTATAGCAAACTTCTTGATGGCTTAATTCGTGATGTAATTCTTAATTAAGAGAAGTATTATAAACGGGGGTGTACAACTATGTATGACGATGAAAGACAAAAACTGCCCACGAATATAAAACAAATCGGCAACATTTCTGGGGGATTTAAAATTTATGTTGAAGATTATGTCTATACCTATATTCAGCAGTATGCGTCTTTTGCAGAATGTGAAGAAAAAATTGGGGTTCTTACAGGAAAAAAGACCGTTTTTGAAAATGAAGATGTTATATTTATAAACGGCGTTATTCAGGGAAAATTTAGCGAGAACAAAACAGGTATGGAAGTTCTTTCTGAAAAAAGTAAAGATTATATTTCTGAACAAATGAAAATCTTTTTTCCGAATGATGAAATTTTGGGTTGGGTCTATATTCAACCCGGCTATGGGGATTTTTTGAACAGTAGTTTGATAAACTACCACTTGAATAATTTTGAAAAAGATTACAACGTGCTTTTTGTTTTTGACCCTCTTGAAAAAGTCAACTGCTTTTTCTGTAAAAACGAAGTTACAGGTGGTCTTGATGAAGTAAAGGGGTATTTCATCTATTACGACCGTAACGAGGGTATGCACGAGTATATGTTACAAAATAAGTTTTCTAAATCTAAAGTAATTGAAAGCGAGCAATCTGAAAGCTCTAAACTATTGTATTCTGGTAAAGATGAAAATATTACCGACGATTTACCTAAGCAACAAGAAAACAACGACAAGAAACTTAGAGATGCAACTCCTGACATAATTGTAAACAAGATTAGAAACAGCTTTAACAAGGAACGTCCTCAAAAACCTAGGACTAACAGGAGAAAAGGCAAAATTGTAACAGAGCAAAAAAGACTTGTCAACTTCCTTGGGACTTTAAGTGCTGTTCTATTCTGCGTATGTTTTATAATGGGGGCTAGTATAATCAAAAATGACAACAGAATAGACAATGTCGAAAAACAAATGGCAGCAATTGACAATTCATATACATACTTGGTAAAAACAGTAAAGGAGGGTAATGTTCAAAACGTATTCGCTGCACAAAACAGCAATTCTGACTTTACAGAAAAACAAACAGAAAGCTCTACTGCTCTACAAAGTGGTCAAAACGTAAATGACAAAACTACAACTACATCTACGGCTACATCTGAAAAGGTTACTGAAAAAATTACCGAAAAGACAACAGATGTTTCAACCGAAAAGACCACTACATCACCAGATGGACAAGTTAGCCACAAGACAAGCCAACTTAACCAAACAAGTAGACTTCCTAAAAAATACAAAGTACAGGAGGGTGATAGCTTATCTAGCATAAGCATTAAATTTTATGGGACCAGCAACAAAGCTAAAAAAATTATGGAGGCAAACAACATCGATGACCCAGACAAAATTTACTACGGTATGGTCATCTCTGTTCCTTGATACCAAAAAGGCTTTATACGACTTCTGAAATTAATTTAAAAAAGTTTTTTGGGGGAAAACTTTTATGGACTTTTACAATACAAAAAATTTTAGCAAAATGTCACAAGAATTTATTCACGAAGTTAAAAATCCTGTCGCTCTTATAAACGCAACTATCGACTATATGCAACTAAGCGATACCAACGGGGTTTATTCTAAAAGTTATGGTGTTATCAAAAAGGAACTTCAAAAAATAACATCTATCGTTAAGGACTTTATTAAGAATACTAGCCCTTTTCAAGCGACAGAAAAGGAGGTTATTTTTATCTATGACCTTATCTCTGAGGTTATAGACGAATTTACTGTCCCTTACGGACAACAAAAAATAAAGTTTGACCTAAACTGCGATGACAAAGATTTGAAAATTTTTGGGGAATATTCAAAAATTTGTATCGTGTTTTTCAACATATTTAAAAACGCTATAGAAGCTATTAAAGACAACGGAACTATAGTTTCTTCTATTACAAAGAGAGGTGACTACATAACTATTCAAATAACTGACGACGGGGAGGGGATAAAAGAATCTCTTGAAGAATCGGTCGGTACGCCTTTCTTTACAACCAAAGATAATGGTACCGGTCTTGGTCTTTCCATTTGTCATCAAATCATTGAAAGCCACAATGGAACTTTCAGGATTTTCAACAATGAGTCTAAAAAAGGCTGTACCGTTGAAATTTCTATCAAAGCTATTTAAACTTATTTAAAGCTATTTAAAAGTCAAATGCAACTAAAGCTATTTAAATTTTTATTTTATTAAGATTTGTTCTTTTCAGATTTATGGGCCTTACAAGCTACAAGGAAATTCTTAAATATATTTTTGCAAAAATTATTTTCAGGCATTTTTTCTGGGTGAAACTGAACTCCTATGAAAAAATCTTTTTCCTTGCTCTCGACAGCCTCGACAACTGAGTCTGTACATATCGCACCTACACTAAGTTTTGGAGAAACTTTTGATATACACTGGTGGTGATATGAATTGACTTTCATTTTTACCGATGTGTCGTACTGCTTTGACAGCTCCATTACCTCGAAAAGGCGACTATTTTTATCTACTATAATTTCGTGCATAGCTGAAATTGGGGGATTTCTGCTTATGCTCGAATTATTATTTAAATTATTTTTTTTGTTAATGTTTTGGTTATCACTATCGGCAACTAAAAGGGCATTATCTTCTGAATTTTTTAATTGGGGATTAATATTTACAAGATTATGACCTTCTATATGCTGACGTATTTTTCCGTCTAGGGCTACATTCATTATTTGCAGTCCTCGACATACACCTAAAAGGGGTATATTCATCGCGTAAGCTTTTTTACAAAGTTCACTTTCGAATATATCCCTCTCTGGAAAAATATTTTTCGCTTTTGGACTTAACTTTTCAGAAAGAACAAGTTCGCTTAAATCTCCACCACCTGAAAGCACTATTCCGTCAACTATTTTTAGGATTTCTGTGATATTTTCAGTATGTTCGCTATATGTTAAAACTAAATTTATCACATCACAATCATCTAAGGATTTTTCGTCTTTGAAACTTGAAACGGCTTTCAAGTAATCTGTATTTAGCTTTACAAAGCCATTTTCAAATGAATGGGTTATTCCTATTATCAAGGGCATAAAGTCACTCCTTTGGGTTTCATATTCTATTGACGTTTATATTTTAAAATTTATTCGGTTTGGGGGAACTATATGAATTTTAAATTTCTGATTTTTGTTTCGGGGTTGGGATTTTTTGAGAAGGTATTACTACAAGCAAGGGGGTTATTTGAACGTTAAAATATTTAGGGGATTGGGGGTTATTATTTAAATATTTTTTAGAATGATAAGAATGATATGACTGTGAGGCTTTGCCTTACAGCCTTGCAAAAAATCAACGATTTTTTGCAAATTAAAATAATAGATGAGAAAACAGCTGTTTCTGCGCACAAGGCTTTTAAGCCCTTGAAACAGCTGTTTTCCTCAGCGAAAATGCGATTT
>CABVAP010000146.1 GCA_902496345.1 uncultured Eubacteriales bacterium | reverse complement strand
TTTCCTCAGCGAAAATGCGATTTCCGCTTGCGGATAAAAGTCTGCGACGCTTTTGAAATCGACAATAACGATAAAAATTAACTTTTTCGACACTCTGATTTTTTCTTTATTGTTAATAAAAAAGTTATAAACAGCCATAGAGGATAAATCTCGCTAAAAAGTGAATATATTGTGCATTGTGGGCGAATTTTTACGAATATACGTTTTAATGTGGATAACTTTGTGGATACTGTGGATAAAATAAAAATAGAACAATTATCCTTATCAAAAACATTGAAAAATAAAGGTTTTCAAAACACGCTAAACGCAAAAAAATACACACAATCTAAAAAACTGTGTGCATTTCTTTGTGAATAAAATTATTTATTAAATTGTGTGTAACTTTGTGGATATTGTGGATAAGATGTGTTCTCCTACTAAATAAACATCTCCAGCCCCCATAGTTATCAACAAGTCATTCTTAGTACAATGTTCAATAAGATATTTTTCTGCTTTTTCAAAACTGTCCATATACAGAACATTTTTTCCTCTTTTTGCGATTAAATCGACAAGGTCTTTTGAATGAATTGTACCGTCGTCTTTCTCTCTTGCTGGGTAAATATCAAGTATAATTATATTGTCAGCATCATCAAATGATTCCGAAAATTCTTTCAATAACGATTTTGTTCTACTAAATGTGTGTGGCTGAAATACACACCATATTTTGTTTGCCTTTTTTGCTTTTGCAGCACTTAATGTTGATTTAATTTCAGTTGGGTGATGTGCATAGTCATCAACAACAGTTACATCGTTAAATGTTCCTTTATATTCAAATCGTCTGTTTGTACCTTTAAAGTTTTTAAGTCCTTTTTCAATGCTTTCTTTAGGGATTTTATGTTTATAGCAAAGAGCAGCAGCAGCTAATGAGTTTGAAATATTGTGTTTACCTGTAACAGAAAGCTGTATGTCATAAATTTTTTCGCCATCTAAAACAGCGTCATAGCTACCATATCCATTTTCATCAAAAGAAATGTTTTCGGCAGTCCAACCATCGTTATTGTTTAAACCATATTTAATTACTTTACAAGAAACACCTTCTATTACTTTTTCAAGATTAGGAATTTCTGAATTAACTACAAGAAATCCGTCTTCTGGAACTCTTTTAGCGAAAGTATTAAATGAAGTGTACAACTGGTCAAGTGATTTGAAATAATCAGCGTGGTCATAATCCACGTTTAAGATTATTGCACTAAATGGATTAAATTTTAAAAAGCTATCACAATATTCACAACTTTCAACAACAAAATAATCTTTTGCACCAATTCGATAGTTTCCACCGATTGAAGATAAAATTCCACCAACAGTAACAGCTGGGTCACTTCCGTTTGCCAAAAGAATTTCTGTTATCATTGATGTTGTTGTTGTTTTTCCGTGAGTTCCTGATATAGAAATTGGGTATGTATAGTTTTTCATCATACTTCCGAGAAGTTCTGCCCTATCAACTATTTTTAAACCAAGTCTTTTTGCCTCAACAATTTCTGGGTTATCTGGTTTTAAAGCTGCTGTATAAACAAAAAGGTCAGTATCCGGTTTTACATTTTCTGCCTTTTGACCTATAGAGATAGTAACGCCAACGCTCTGTAAATGTCTTGTTATGTCTGACTCTGAATTATCTGAGCCAGATATTATATGCCCATTATTTAAAAGTATCTCTGCAAGTCCAGACATACTTATTCCACCGATTCCTGCAAAATGTATTTTTTTATAATCCGATAAATTCATTTCAAAAACCTCTATTCTTTAATTAAAAATTTTTATAAGAAGTAAAATTTTTTACATTATATTTAGTATACTATATTATTTTAAAATTTAAACCCTTTTTTGAAAAATTTTTGCATTTTTTTTATTTTATAACCGTTGAATTTTAAGGAAAAACTTTACTTTAAAACAAAAATTTTAGATATAAATGTTAAAAATAAATAAAAACTATTGTACATTTCCACTAAATTATGCTATAATAATAAGTGTAAAGTATACAATATGAAAAAATAAATGTTAAAACAGACTAAAATCATTAGAAAGTTAGCAGCTTAGTTGTATGACTTGAAATATTTTGAAGTATAGTCAGTTTTATTATGACATTATGTCATTTTGTTTTTAGACCTTGTAGCATTGTCACACGGTCTTAAAAATTAATCTTTTAAATTCGTTCATAAATCTTACGATTTTTGAATATAATTAATAGTAGTTGTTCCAATGTTATTGGATTACATAATTCACTATTGTAGGATTGATTTACTAAAGATTTTCAATTCTGCTTGTATATTTGACGGGAGGTTTGTTTATGCGTAAAAAAGAAATGCTCGCTATGCTCCTTGCTGGCGGACAAGGTAGCCGTTTGGGCGTATTAACAAGTAAAAATGCAAAACCTGCGGTTACTTTTGGGGGAAAGTATAAAATAATCGATTTCCCTATGAGTAATTGCGTAAACTCTGGCGTTGACACTGTTGGAGTACTTACTCAATATCAACCTTTAAGCTTGAACCAACATATTGGTATTGGTATCCCTTGGGACCTTGACAGGAAAAACGGTGGCGTTACTATCCTTGCTCCTCACGTTAAAGGGGGAGAACACGGTGACTGGTATTCTGGTACTGCTAATGCAATTTTTCAAAACATTAGCTACATAGATGCTAACGACCCTGAGTACGTTATTATTTTATCTGGTGACCATATTTACAAAATGGACTACTCTAAAATGCTTGATTTTCACAAGAGAAATAACTGTGATGTTACAATCGCCGTTATGGAAGTTCCTATTGAAGAGGCTAGTCGTTTTGGTATTATGAATGCCGATGAAAATGATAAAATCTATGAATTTGAAGAAAAACCAGCTAACCCAAAAAGTAATTTAGCATCAATGGGTATATACATATTCACTTGGGACGAGCTTCGTAAGGCTCTTATTGATGATAACGAAATCCACCCAGATAGCGATTTCGGTAAACATATTATTCCAGCTATGTTACAAATGGGTAAATCTCTTTTCGCTTATCGTTTCAAAGATTATTGGAAAGATGTCGGAACTATTGAGTCATATTGGGCAGCTAATATGGAACTTATAAAAACACTTCCTGAATTTAACCTCTATGAGGATTTCTGGAAGATTTATACAAACAGCGAACACCAGCCACCTCTTTATACTTCGGCTGAAGCAGAGGTTACAAGAACCCTTATTTCTGAGGGCTGTGAAATTTACGGAAAAGTTGAAAATTCCGTTATAAGCCCAGAAGTTATAGTTGAAGAGGGTGCAGTCGTTAAAGACTCTATTATTATGGCTAACTGTGTTATCAAAAAAGGTAGTTTCATAGATAGATGTATCATTGACGAAAACACAGTTGTTGGTGAAAACGTAAAAATGGGTATTGGTGAAAATATCCCTAATGAAGAAAAACCTAAGATTTACAACACAGGCATAACTGTTGTCGGAAGTGACACTACTATTCCAGATAACGTTGAAATTGGTAAAAACTGCGTTGTTTCAGGAAAAACTACTTCTGATATGTACAATGACGGTAAACTTGAAAGTGGACAAACTATGAGTATTGGAGGGGTCGGTATATGAAAGCAGTTGGTATAATTTTAGCAGGTGGTCAGAGTGACGAAAGACTTAAAGACCTTTGTAGTGTTAGAGCAGTTTCTGCTATGCCTATTGGTAGCTCATATAGAGCTATCGACTTCTCTTTGAGTAATATGGCTAATTCTAATATCAAAAAGGTTGCTGTAATAACTCAGTTTAACCCTCGCTCACTTCAAGACCATTTGTCATCAGCTAAATGGTGGGATTTAGGAAGGAAACAAGGTGGCCTTTTCGTGTTTACACCTTATGTTTCTAACAACAATTCTTTCTGGTTCAGAGGTACAGCAGACTCTATTTATCAGAACTTGAACTTCCTTACAAAAAGCAATGAAACTTATGTCGTTATTGCCTCTGGTGATGCCGTTTATAAAATGGATTACTACGATATGATTAAATATCACGTTGAAAAAGACGCTGATATAACTATAATGTGTAAAGATATGGCAAACACAGACAAAGACGTTCACGACTTTGGTATTATGGAACTTGACGATGATAACCGTATGATTGACTTTGAGGAAAAACCTATTGAGCCACAAAGCACAATTGCTTCTTTAGGAGTTTATGTTATAAAGAGAACACTTCTCATTAAACTTCTTGAAGCGATAATCTCAGAGGCTCGCTATGACCTTGTAAAAGACATTATCATCAGATATAGAAAGAAACTTAAAATATATGGATATAGATATGACGGATACTGGAACACATTAAACAATGTCAAAGCATACGTTGATATTAATATGGACTTTCTCAAAAAAGACATCAGAAATATGTTCTTAACAGAGGGTGCTCACATTGAAACAAAACCTAAAGATGAGCCACCTGCAAAATATAATGTTGGAGCTGACGCAAGGGATACCCTTGTTGGAAGTGGTAGCATTATAAACGGAAAGGTTAATCATTCTGTTCTCTTTAGAAAAGTTTACACCGGTGAGAATTCGTCAATCAGAAATTCAATAATTATGGAAGGTAGTTGCATAGGAAACAATTGTGTTATTGAAAATGCGATTATCGACAAACAGGTTGTAATATCCGATGACAAACAGATTATAGGTACACCGGAAAAACCTATCATAATTCCTAAAGGTACAGTTATGTAGTCGGTTATCTAATTTTAGTTAGATTATATTTAGGTGTTTGATTTAGATTAATAGTTTAATAATTTGATTTTTGGTATTTTTTAAATATTTTAGAATAATTTTAAATCAAAGCAGTAATTCATATATCAATATACAGATATACAAATATACATATTAGGATTTAAATAAAAAAGGGACTTTTAAGTTTTGACACAATGGCTTTTAAGGCTCAAAATATCAAATCAGCCTTAATGCACATTTTATAAAAGTTAAAATTACAGGAGGTTATTTATATGGAAATAACAGACGTAAGAGTTAGAAAAGTAAGCAAAGAAGGAAAGATGAGAGGTATTGTTTCAATCACTATTGACAATGAATTTGCTGTTCACGACATAAAAGTTATCGAGGGCGACAACGGTGTATTTATCGCTATGCCTAGCCGAAAATCAAGTGATGGCGAATTTAAAGACATCGCTCACCCTATAAATGCTGAATCAAGAAAGAAAATTCAAGACGCCGTTATTGACGGATACAACAAGGCTTTAGCCGAACTTGAAGCTGCTTCTGCTAAAGAAGAAGCTTAGAAGTTTAAAAGCTTAAAAATCACCTAGGGTTAATACCTTGGGTGATTTTTTTGTTTTTTTAATTGGGGGTTGTAGGGGTGACCTTTTTAAGTAAAAAGATTTAAAAGACTAGTTTTGGGGTGGTTTTAGGGTGGTTTTAGTTTTTTTGGTTTATGTCCGATTTTATCGGAAATCTATTTATTTGCCTACGGCGTGGTACTTTTTGATTG
>CABVAP010000145.1 GCA_902496345.1 uncultured Eubacteriales bacterium | reverse complement strand
GCGTAGCAAAAGTGCTGAAAGCTAGTAGGGTGGTGGGGCAAAGCCCCACGGTCTTAATCGACAAACCTCAATTTAGCAAAATCTTTTCTCTTATATCGCTAAGGTCTTAAAGGGCCATAAAAATAACTTGCTGTGGCACCACCATCAATGAGGAAATCTGTCTATGTAGTCAAAACCACCGGCTTAGCCGGTGGCTTGAGATAGCCCTATAAGGGCTTGGTGCCAGATTGTGCTACTCGCACTCTGAAAAACCGACAATCGCATCTAATTTACTTGTTGCTGCCTTCGAGTAGCACTTTCTTATACAATTTTAAGACCCCTAAAAAATAAGCAAAATACCTATTTTCAGAGGTCTTATATAATTATATATTTCAATTATTATTTGCTACAGTTGTTGTCGTTGTAGACATATCAGATGTTGAAGTTTCTTCTAAATCCTTAGCAATTTGCCTACCCTCGTGGTCTATATAATAACTGTCTTTGTATATTAAATCAGCAATCGGAACAATTTGAAAACCTTTTTCCTTAATTCCCTTTATAATAGTTCCCAATGCCTCTGGTGTGTATTTTGCATCATTATGAAAAAGAATAATAGAACCATTTCCCAAATGTTTATGATTAAGCACTTGATTAACTTCTTTTTCTACACCGAAATTTTTCCAATCAAGGCTATCAACGTCCCATTGTATACTATAATATCCACATTCTTCGGCAGCCGTAAGCACCGTATCGTTATACTCACCAAACGGTGGCCTATACAAGAACATATCAACCCCAAGTAAATCTTTAACTTTCTTATGTACAGCCATAATTTCATCTTTATTTTGTTGCAAACTAAGTTGATTACCGTGAGGGTGAGTATTTGAGTGATTTCCAATAGTATGCCCTGCCTCAAATATTTTTTTAACCTCTTCGGGATATTTGTCTACCCAGTAACCGCAAAGAAAAAAGGTAGCTTTTACATCATTTTCTTTAAGTATTTTCAATAAATCATCTGTATCATCGGCTCCCCAAGCTGCGTCGAAACTAATTGCAACATTCTTTTTATCTGTTCCAACACAATAAATGGGTAGCTTTTTTTTAGATGCACTTGTTGCAACAGCTTCTTCCTTTCTGTTTTCATCAATTTGATGTAGTAAAGGACCAACGACACCAAAACCAAAACAGCCAGCCAAAAAGAACACAACAACATATTTGAGGTAAAAAGTTTCAGCAATGTCTTTTAAAACATCAACAAATTTTCTCAAAAAAATACCCCCTTAAAATAGTATTTACAAAATATAATATTCATAAATGACAAATAAAATTCATATTTTTGCTTGTACAACAAAATAAGCAATTTTTTACAAAACACAAATACATAAAAATAAGCTCTTATCTTTTGCACAGCAAAAAGATAAAAGCTCACTTTATTAATTAATAACCATATACAATCTTATAAATATTCTTTATTATAAACACTTTCAACAGATTTCCATAATTCCGCCCATTGACCTCTGCCACAAGATGTAAAGTAATTAAGCCAAGGTACGAATTGTATTCGGTCTAGCTCAAACTTAGGATTTTCGTTCATAATATCCATAAGAATAATAAGACCTCTGTAAGTTACCTCTTTTTCTTGTATGTATTCCCTATACAATTCGTACATTTTAAGAAGTTCTAAACTTCCATTATAGTAATCTGGTTCAATCCATCTATTAAACAGAACCTCAATAACCTTTTTATCAAAAGACTTTTTTTCTTCTATTACAAAATTTTTCATATTAGAAACCCACACAGAGAGTATATCTATGCTTTCTTGTGAAATTTTTTTGTCCATCGAAAATCCTCCACAATATATTAAATTACTCTTTAGCTGGTTCAATCTGAACAGAAACAATACTAGAGTCACCTTTTTTAGCTTGTTCAATAACAGCTTCAGCCAAAGCTTTAAATTTTGCACCAGAGCTAGTAGCTCCAGAAACATCATCAATCTTATCTTTTGACTGAGTTTTCAAAAGTTCACTAGCATATTCTCTAGTATATTTGTTAGGATAAACACCTCGAACCCTGCCCATATTCCTCATATACGCATTATCCCAGCTTTTAATAAAACCACTTGGATTTTTAGCATTATATTCAACCGAAACAATCTCATTATTTTTAACCGTTATAGTAACAAATTCTTTCCAACCAAAATCATAATCTGATGTTTCGGCAGTATAATACCCGTCTTGCATAACATCATCATCGGAGCAACCGACACCGAAAACAGCCGTAACTAACAAAAATCCAAACAAAAATAACTTTTTCATTGTCTGTTACCTCCCATCAAATTAAATTTTTCAATTGTATTTTTAAGCTCTGTAGCTTCATTTGAGATTTCATTACTAAATTGTTTTGCTGATTTTGCATTTTCAAGGTTTTGGTTAGCAATTCCTGAAATATTATCGATATTATCAGCCATACTTGAAAGCGAATTTTTTTGTACATCGATAGTTTCTTCAAGGTCACTTGTTATTTCCTCAATAGCTTTAGATGAGCTAGATATTTCTTCAAGTGAATTTGCTGTTTCTTTCATAAGACCAACACCCTTTTTAATAGTTTCATAAATTTCATTAATCATTTTAGAACTATTTTTAGATGCCTCTGTTGTTTCAGCAGCAAGTTTTTTAACTTCTTCAGCAACAACAGCAAAGCCTTTTCCATATTCTCCAGCCCTTGCAGCCTCAACAGATGCGTTAAGCGATAACAATTCTGTTTGCATAGCAATATCTTCTATTACGCTACTTATTTTTGTAATCTCTTGTGCATTTGTGCTAATTTCGTTCATAACTTCAGATAGCAAAGCCATTCTTTCGTTACCAACGCCAATTTTTTCAGCAATTTCGTAAACCTTTTCTTTAGTCTTTCTTGAATTTGTAGAAACGTCATTAAGTTTTTCTTCGACGGCATCAACTTCTTCAACAAGTTTTTCTGATGAATTGCTCTGGTCAACAGATGCAATATGCAATCTTTCAAACTCATCATTTAAGGCACTTGCTGTTTCTGTCAATCTTTCTGATGATTTATTTATCAAGTGCATAGTATCGTTTAATGAAATAACTATTTCTGAAAGAGAATCTTTTATAACAACAAAATCACCTTTATACTCACCGTCAACACTAATGTTTAAATTACCTTTAGAAATATCAGCAAGTATTCTTTTAATTTCAGATATATAAGTATTTACACTTCCAATAGTAGTTTTCAATGAATATGTAAGAAGTTCTAATTCATCTTTTGTTTCAGTAACTTCAACAGGTTTTTTGAGGTCACCATTTGCTAATTCTACAATTCGTTTTGTTGCTTTATTAACGGAAACAGATATAACATTTGATAACTTATAAATAAAAAATAAAGAAATCAAAAACATAACTATAGCAATTATAATTATTTCAATTATTACTCTATCTGTAAGATATGTGTAGTCAACTTTAGGAACTTGAACAGCTAAATACCAAAAAGTTCCACCAATAGGAGAAAATGCAATAAAATTATTTTCATCATCTATTGTAGCCTCTGCCGAACCAGTTTCACCGGTAAGCATTCTGTCATAAGCTTCCTTTGCTGATTCTGAACAATCAGTATAAATATTAACGCCTTTCTTTACAATATCAGAATTTTTATGCCCTACTATATTACCGGATTTATCTACAATTATAGCGTGACCAGATTTACCAATATTGATATTAGTAAGAACATCGTTAAGTGCATCATATTTATAAATTGCGACAAGATAATATTCTGTTTCTTGATTTACCTTTACAGGCATACCAATTTTTATACCAAGATTTTTTCCAAAATTTGTTGATTGACCTATAGTCAAATTATCAGTTTCAACCAAGCTTTTAAATGTACCATCAGATGAAATATTATCATCTACTTCTCCTTTGCTAACGAATAAACTTCCGTCTTTTTGATATAATCCAACACCATATAGCTCGTAAATTTCTTCTATATTTTCAAGCACATCTAAACATTTCTGTTCATAATCTGCTCCCTTTGTAGTAAGCCTTGTATCTTCAACTGTATTCATCATTCTATCAGCAAGCAAATGCAAGTTTCCTTCAACAGTTTTAGATGACTCTTTAACCATTGGCTGAAGCGTATCAAGAAGGATTGTATCAGTAAGTGACCTCATAGAAAAGGCTATAATAGCAGAAAAAATCAAAACAATAGCAATAATAATTATAGTAATGTAACCTACAATTTTGCTTTTAATACTTCTTTTAATTTTATCTTTTTGCATATTAATTCCCCCTTATAAAAAAATAAAAGACAGGGCAAAAAATGCCCCATCTAATTAATGGTTGAGCCTAATCATTTCATCTATACAGACTTTAGCCTCTTTTATAGTTTTTTCATCAAGTTCAATTTCACAACCATCACCGTTTTTAAGACAGTTATAAACATCCATTAATGTAGTAAGTTTCATATTTTTGCAAATAAGACCAGTAGAAAGTGCGTAGAATTTTTTATCAGGACATTCATACTGCAAGTGTTCAGCAATACTCAATTCTGTACCAATAATAAATTCTTTTTGTTCAGAATTTCTTGCATAATCCATAATGCCTGAAGTAGAACCAACATAATCAGCAAGTTTAACAACAGCAGGCACACATTCAGGGTGAACTAGCAATGTTGCGTTAGGGTGTTTTGCCCTTGCCTCTTCAACATCTTTCACAGTAACATTAGCGTGAACAGGACATCCACCGTGCAACAACTTAATATTTTTTTCTGGAACCTGTTCAGCGACATAAGCACCAAGGTTACAGTCCGGTATAAATAAAATATTATCATTTTCCATATTTTTAACAATTTTAACAGCAGATGAAGAAGTAACACAAACATCACAAATTGTTTTTAATTCAGCTGTAGTATTTATATATGCAACAACGGAATAATCCTTATATCTAGGCTTAACTTGTTCAATAAGTTCTTTATTCATCATATCAGCCATCATACAACCAGCCTCAGGGTGTGCAAGGTAAACATTTTTATCTGGTGATAAAATCTTAACCGTTTCAGCCATAAATTTAACGCCACACATAATAACATTTTTGTTAGAAACGTCAGCAGCCTTAACACTAAGGGCATAAGAATCTCCAGTAAAGTCAGCAATTTCAAGAATTTCGTGAGCCTGGTAGCTATGTGCAAGTATGCAAAAATCTTTTTCTTTTTTCAATCGTAAAATTTCTTCTTGAATATCTTTTATCATACAAAAATCTCCTAAAAATAAAATATACATATCATACAAAACATACAATAATTATAAATAAAAAAAATACATAAGTCAACAAATAATTCACAAAAAAAATTGTCAAAATCTTTTTAACAAATTAGAATTTGTAGGGCTGAATCTTTTTGGTAAAAAGATTAAAAAAAACTAGTTTTGTGGTGGTTTAAGTCTTTGGTTTATAATCCAATTACATTGGAAATCTATTTATTTGCCTACGGCGTGGTACTTGGCACCGGAAAGAAATC
>CABVAP010000144.1 GCA_902496345.1 uncultured Eubacteriales bacterium | reverse complement strand
GATATAGTTCCCTCGCCATTTCCTCGCTTATTTGCCATTGTTTATCACTCCTTTTTGTATTAAAGACGTTTAGGGCGACCCAATCGCAGAGGGTCAACCAGAAGCAGTAAAATAAATATGGTTTTCGTCATTTTTGACGATAATTTACTTTTGGACAAAAAAGTCCAAAACGTTATTGGTAGTAGATAGATGTTTAATGGTAAAAGATTACATATTTTAACGTTGTAACCTTTTCTTTTGTCTTTTTAGGGTATATGATGTAAGTAAATTCTTTTTAAAAGGTTACACAATAATAAGATATGTAACCTTTTTTTGTTGTAGAAACAACGTAATTGGGTTTAGGTACTGTGGCGATTTTCACCAGACCGCGGGTGCGAATGACCCCGATTTTTGACTAGATTTTTATGCCTAAAAACGAAAGTTGCCATTACCGATAAAGGGGGTAGAAATTTGCGACCCCCTCTAAAGTTCAAAGGTCGGAAAATGCTACCTTTGATATTGGTCGGGGACAATTTGACCCTAACCGAAGCCCATAAGTTTAAATTAGTTAGTTACTGACGTCAATTTTGAGTTCAGTGGGACGGCTCAAAATTGAGCCGAAAAACGACACTATTATTGATTTATACAGTTTCACAATTTTGTGAAATTGTAAAGCGTTTCCGAAATTGGAAACGGTGGCAGGTGTTTTTTATGGGTTTGTAAATTGTGATAGTAAAAAAGCTGATAAGGTGTTGTACCTAGTCAGCTTCTGAAATGTTTGAAAATGAGAGCGTAAAAGAATAGATTGTTGACGTTAAATTAATATATATCACCTGAAACCCTATCAGATGTGTATTTATAACTATGCTGATACATATATTCGGGTGAGCAATCTATATTGCCATTATCCCAAGATACATAGCCGTAATTTACACTAATGTTATTAAATACTTTTTTATCTTTCAGAGGTTCAAAGGCTGAACCCTCTAATTTTGTAACGTCAAATAAACGTTGTTCACCAGTTGAAAAAGTCAATAATAACATAAGGTTCGGAAGTGGAACGGCTTGAACTATCTTTATATTATTTGTTTGTTCGCCTGCATATACAACATCATTTAATACATACATAAAAACACCCCTTTCGTATTATTAATATGGTTTTATTTTGTCAAAGTGTTCACCTTTAACGGCTAAATTCCAAGCCTTATAAACTTCTTCTTCGTGATAGAGTAACCAACCGACAAGAATTTTATACTGTTTACGTGGCAAAGAGCCAGCAAGTAATTCGCCGTCAAGAGCAACAGACGCTTCATATTCTCCATAATATGCGTGAATATGAGGTTTATTATGCTGAATAGTGTCATTAAAAAGCATTACAATAACTAAACCATTAAGCCTACATAATTCTGGCATTGTAAAAACTCCTTTCGTTTATACTTTTTTATATCCTATAAATTAACGCAATTCTCAAACAGTATTGTTTACATCAGCTTGTACAGTTGGACATTTTTGGCTAACTGTCGCCAGAGGGTCAATCATCGTCTTTCAGTATTGGAAAATTTTCAGTATTGTTTAATTCTTTTGAAATTTCTTCTAGTACCTCTTCTTCTGTGCGTTCTTCTTTTACGGCATTTAAAAAAATGGGTATTATGCTTTTAACCATATCATACAAAGTATCAATGTTACCCTCATAAATAATAAATTGCTTTTCATTTTCTCCAACAGTGTAATAATAAGTACAGCCACGAAGCCCCGTAACCTCGTTTTCTTCAACTTTTCCATAAATATCTTCTAATATTGCAATTATGCCATTTTTTCCATCAATATGAATGCTATCCGCCAACCAATCATTAATATCTTTATTGTTAGTTGTTGGATATTTCCCTGTAATGTCGGAAAATTCAACATTTAAAGCGTCTGCAATTCTCAAGATAGTTATCACAGTTGGACAAGTTTTATCATTTTCAAATTGCCCTATGGCTGATTGTGTTATCCCTAGACGTTCGCCAAGTTCTTTTTGTGTCAATCCTTTTTCCTTGCGTATCTTTCTAATATTTTCGCCTATAGTCATATTACGTAATAAATCATTTGGGGTAGTTTCGTATATGTCTGCCAATTTAGTAATGTTTTCGATTGGAATGTTTGAAATTTCCCCACTTTCATACTTGAATAGTGTTGAACGACTTACACCCAGAATGTCGGCAACTTTTTGCAGTGTATAGCCTTTTTGTATTCTACTTTTTTTTAAGTTCTCTTTTAGTCCCATTTTGTCACCACCTTTATACAATTATATCAAAAATAGTAGTAACAAGCAACAGAAAAGAACAAAAGTGATAAAAAATTTCTTGACACGGAACAAAAAGAGGGTTATTATTAAAGAGTAAAAACAAAAAATTTCATAACACGAAACAAGAAAATACGCAAAGAGGTGATAAAAATGTATATAAATATAAGTAAATTACTTATTGCTATGGGTGAAAATGGTTTTACTATACGTAAATTAGCTGATGTTAGTGGGGTATCAAAACAAACATTATCATCAGTGAAAGCCGGTAAGGCTTGTACACCAATAACAGCCGGTAAGATTGCCAAGGCTTTACAAATGCCGTTAAAAGATTTAGTTGAATAAAAAAGACGACCCCAGAGGGTCGCCACGGTTAATATCGTTTAGGGTCGTCACTTCTGCCGACGAGGTAGTCAAGTGATACATCAAAATAGTCGGCGATTTTGATAGCTGTTTTGAAATTGGGTTCACGGTTGCCGTATTCGTAATTTTGATATGCTCGTTCACTCATTTCTAAAAGGTCGGCTAGTTGCTTTTGTGTAACATTATTGTTTTTTCGTAAGTCTTTTAAACGTTCTTTAAACATATAGAACACCCCCAAGAATAAAAAAAAAGTACTTGACACGAACAAAATGAAGTGTTATTGTATAAATACAGACACGAACAAAATGAAGTGTTGAGTTTGAAAGGTGGTAGGTGATTATGAGAAACAATCTAAAAATTAAACGTCAAGAAAAGGGGTTCACACAAGAACAAATTGCCCAAAAGGTAAATATTGCAACACGAAGTTACCAATACATTGAAGCAGGCGAAAGAGTTCCGAACACGTATACGGCTCTACAAATAGCCGAAGTGCTTAATACAAGTGTTGAAGTGCTGTTTCCCCTCTCACAAAGAAACATTGACGATACTAACCAAGAAAAGCATAACACAGAACAGAAGAGCAATCAAGAAAGGGAATGAAAAAAATGAAAAAAATAACTGAATACGTTCCAACGCTAGACAGTCGAGAGGTTGCCGAAATGGTGGAAAAGAACCACGCTGACCTGCTAAGAGATGTAAAAAGATATATTAGATATTTTAACGAAAGCAATTTTGCTTTGGTTGAATTTTTTCAAGAAAGTACATACGTAGATAGCAAGGGCGAAGAAAGAACTTGTTACCGAATAACACAAAAGGGTTGTGAGTTTATCGCCCACAAGATGACAGGTAAAAAGGGGGCATTGTTTACAGCTGAATATATAAATCGCTTCCACGGTATGGAAAGACTTATACAAGATATTGAAATTCAAAGGCTTACAGAAGAGGTTGAGGAACTGCAGAAGCTCAAAGACCAGTCCGACGAACTCCAGAGGGTCAAGAACGAAAATAAAGAGTATAAAAAGAAATTGAAATACTTTGAGAATGCTGTCGGCTCTCTCGGGTGGAAAGAAAGAATAATAAAAAAGGTTAAGAGGTTAGCCGAATTAATGGGAACCTCTGAAAATAAGGTTTTAAGCCATTGTTATGGGGTTATTGATAATATAACTATGGTCGATATTGCAAGCTACAAAAAAGTGTATTCTCTTGAACATAGTCTATTAAATTGTTCAACACTGGACGTGTTCGCAAGTTTCGGACTTACAAGGGATACACTTGAATTTATGGTTGATAGATTAACAGAAGTATACGAAGTGAAAAGAGGTTAAAAACGTGGAAAGAATAACAAAAACATTAAATTTAAAAGAGATTAACGAACTTTTTAATAAAAATGCTGTATATATTGAAAATTGCGACATATTCCCTTATGAATTAGCCGTTGAATTGTTTGGGGAAGAAGTGGCAAGCAGAGACACGTTAGAAGGTGGAAGTGATTGGAATTGTTACACTGATGAAGATTTTAATGCCGTATATTACTTATACGAACGAGGTTTTTACAACGTTGCGTCACGTCATAATATTGGAATTTTGAGTAAAAAAGCAAAAAAATAACCCCTAAGACGGTAGCACCCGTCAAAGGGGAATGAAAAAATAAAAAAATAAATAAATAAGCTGTAATCAAATTATATTACAGCTTATAAGAAAATGCAATAGTAAAATTATAGATTTTAAAATTAATCTTGAAAGGTGGTTTTAATATGCAGAGAATAACCAATTTTGATAATTTACCTATAATGTTAAGCCCTATAGAAGTAAGTGACGTATTAGGAGTAAGCAAGGGGACAGCATACAACCTTTTTCGCTCTGAGGGGTTCCCCTCTGTTCGCATTGGTAAACGTTGGGTAATATCTAAAAAAGCACTACAAGAGTGGCTAGAGTACAAGGAACAAGAGAGCCGAGAGGGTCGAAAGTAATGGAAATTAATGTAAATAATGAAATTGTAAGAAAGTTGGTATTAACACAATGATAAAACATAAAAGACAAAAATATTTACGAGTGAACGAGGATTTTTTTAATGAAAAAATAGTCAAGTATTTAAAGAGATTAGACAGAGGGGAAACCCTTGTAATAATATACTTAAAATTACAGCTAAAAAGCCTTGATAATAACGGGGAAATCTATTTTTGTAATAATCTATATACCGAAATGGCTAACGTCATAGAAGAAGACGAAAAGGACGTTAAAAGGTGCATTGATGAACTGTTTAAGACAAAGTTTATAGAGTTAAGAGATAATAATACATTAGTCTTCAAGAGGCTACAGGAATGACACAGCAAAGGGGGTTACATAATGGCACGCAAGCGAATGTTTAGCCTTGATATTATTGACACTGATAAATTCCTTGATATGCCTATCAGTGCACAGGGTTTATATTTTCACTTAGGTATGAGGGCAGACGATGACGGCTTTGTTGCTTCACCAAAGAGAGTAACAGCCGTTGCAGGGTGTTCCTCTGATGATTTAAAAATATTGATTGATAACGGTTTTGTTATTGGTTTCGATACTGGTATTGTAATAATAAAGGATTGGAGAATTAACAACTATATACAAAAAGACCGTTACAAAACTACTAAACATATAGAAGAATTACAAAAATTGGAAATTACTGAAAATGGTGCGTATGTATACAGAGCGTACACGGATTGTACACAGAACTGTATACATAATGACATACAAGACGGATACGAAACGGATACTCAGAATAGATTAGATAAGAATAGTAATATATATTGTCGTGCAAGCACGACCGTAGATGATAAAAAAGTTTTAGATATCAAACAAAATCAAAGTTCAGATACAATAAAACAAATTATTGACTATCTGAACC
>CABVAP010000143.1 GCA_902496345.1 uncultured Eubacteriales bacterium | reverse complement strand
TAAAAAGTCTGCGACGCTTTTTGAAATCGACAATAACGATAAAAATTAACTTTTTCTACAAGCTGAGATTTGGAATTTTCCAAATCTTTTTTTGTTGAGTAAAAAGATATAATTACATTAAAAGTTTAATGAATCTTAATCTTTAAAATGGTCTGATAATTTTTTTATTGCTTTCTTTTCTATTCTTGAAACGTAACTACGGCTTATCCCTAAAATTTTTGCAACATCTTTTTGCGTTATTTCTTCTCCTGTCCTTATCCCATAACGCATTTCTATAACTTCTCGCTCCCTAAATTCAAGTTTTCTTATTTGTTCAAGCAATTTTAAAAGTTTTATTTTGTTTTCGACTTCTTCCTCTATTGGAGTGGAATTATCAGCTACTTTATCTTGAAGTGTTATTTGATTTCCGTCTTTATCTGTTCCTACTGTATCCTGTAAATATAAGTCGTTTTGATATTTTTTACTGGAACGGATATTCATTAGGATTTCATTTTCTATACATCTTGCTGCATAAGTTGCAAGTTTTGTATTTTTGCCCAATTTAAAACTTGTTACGGCTTTTATCAGCCCGATTGTTCCGATAGAAATTAGGTCTTCACTATCTTTTTTGTAATTTGGATATTTTTTGACTATATGTGCCACTAGGCGAAGATTTCTTTCGACAAGTATTGATTTTGCTTCCTCCTTTTCTTTGTCTGTTCCGTTTTGCAAAATGCTTAGCCAGTATTCTTCTTCTTTTTTTGAAAGTGGTGGAGGAAAAGAGCTACTATTTGATATATGAGAAAAAAGAAAAAAACTATTAAAAAAACTTAAAAGAGAAAAAAGCATAAAAATACCTCCAAAAATAATTTTTGAATTATTGTTATGGAAATAAAGCAAAATTTGATTGTTTTCTTTGTGAAGAAAATTTTATCTTTTTGAACTATTATGAAAAAAGTAATAACATAATCGTAGATAATAGTTATATATAATATTCGTATATATAGCTTGTGTGTGCAAGTACTACAAAAATAAAGCTAGCTAAAATGATTAAAATATATAATTTAACTAAAAACTAACTTTGATTGTAAATTTGATAAAAAATGAAAATATATCATAAATATGATTGAATTTAAAAGTTGTACGTATTTATTTTTATTTAATGTTTGAAATGTATTTTTTATATAAAAATATTACTAATTTATATTTTGAATAAAAATAATTTGATAATAAATGCTGAATAAATTGATTTTTTAGGATTAAAAAAGAATATTAAAATATTGCCTGATTTAAATTTAAGTATCACTTTTTTTAATATAGATGTAAATACAAGTTAAAGTTATATGTAAATATTGCATAAAAATAAAATGATAATTAGGACAAACATAGAATATTTGTACAACTTTGTTGAAATTGTCTATTGTTTACTTTGTTAAATTGTGGTACGATTGTTTTAACTCTTGATTTGGGGCCAAAAGGTATTTAATCAATTTTATTTAGGAGGTAAGGCAATGAAAAGGATTTTAAGTTTTATCCTAGCAATTGTAATGGTACTTACGACACAGGCATTCGTAATTGCTGCTGAATCAAATTCAATTACAATTACTACTTCAAGTCCTTGGTTTGAGGCCGGCTATGTTGAATGGGCCGATTCTTCAAACGCAGGCAACTACAATGTTTACTACAAAAAAGCTAATGACTCGGACGCCGTTTACACAAAAGTTGATTCTGAACTCGTTAGAGGTTCAAGAGTTGATATTATTGGACTTTTGGGCGAAACAACTTATGATGTTAAAATTGTCCCTGTTGTTTCAGGTTCTGAAAATGCTTCAGAAGCTGCTACAACTCAAATTACACCTATGAAATATACAAGAGAGGGTTTTGCTTTCTCTAAAAATTCCCCTCACAAAAATACAACAGGTGGTTATAACTTAGACGGTACAGTTAAAGACGGTGCGAAGATTTATTATATTTCAGAAGAAACAAAAAATACAGTTAAAGATACTGTATCAAAAGGAAGCTCTAGTATCGAATGTACTGGTATTGGAGAAATTATGGCTGCTAGAGAAAGTGCTAAAAGTACTCAGCCTATTATACTTAGAATTATCGGGCAAGTGACTGCTCCTGCTGGGGTTGACTCACTTAGTCTTTTAAACTTTAAAGCAATTCAAAACGTAACTATTGAAGGTGTTGGTGAAGACGCAACTGTTTATGGTTGGGGTCTTAACATCAGAGATACTCAGAATATCGAGGTTAGAAACTTGGCATTTAGTCAGTTCCCTGATGACGCTGTAAGTATTCAGACTGATAACATTAACGTATGGGTTCACAACAATGATTTCTTTATTGGTAAAAACGGTGGTGGAGATAAAAAGAAAGGTGACGGTTCTTGTGACGTCAAGGACGATTCAACTTACGTAACTGTTTCCTACAACAACTTCCACAGCTCAGGAAAAACTTCCTTATGTGGTATGAAATCTGAAACTGCTGGTGTTGGGTATGTTACATATCACCACAACTGGTACAACAAATCTGGTTCAAGACACCCTCGTATAAGAACAATTACTGTTCACTCTTACAACAACTATTATGACCACAACTACTCTGGTGGTATAGGTGCTACAACTGGTGCATCTGCTTTCCTTGAAAGCAACTATTTCGAAGATACTGTTCGACCTATGTTTATGGCTGGTCAAGGTAATGACTTAAAAGAAGACGGCTCTAGCTTCTCTTCTGGTGAAAATGGTGGTGTTATTAAGGCTTATGGTAACAAACTTACTACTTGTGGTAAAGAAGTTACTTACTTAAACAGCGAACTTGCTTATGTGACACAAACTTGTAAAGGTGTAACTTACTTTAATGGTTACGGAAAAGCTATTCTTGACGGCGTTGCTGCTGGTCAACAGCCTGACGCTTATGGTGCTGATACAAGAGATGAAAAAGTTCCTGATACTTTTTACGCATATAAAGGTGGGGCTAAATATTCTAACTTTGATACTAACCCTGATATTATGTATGATTATACTCCAGATACTCCAGATGAGGCAAAAGCTAAAGTTGTTGCTTATGCTGGTCGTATTAGAAATCTCGACCCTAAAAAACCTTTAGTTGCTCCAGAAAACCCTGCTGTATCTATTAATTCTGACGGTTCTGCTATCCTTAAATGGGACGCTGTTTTAGGTGCTGCATATTACAAAGTAGCTTACAGCGTTGACGGAGTTTTAAAAGGCTCAGAAGAAGTTGAAGGATTAAACTTCTCTGTTCCTAACATCGTACTTACAGAAAATCAAGAAATTTCATTTACTGTAAGTGCTGTTAAACCTGACGGTTCTATCGGTTCAAGTAGTTCTGGTTCTGCTAAATATGTTGCTCCTGCTGCACCAACTAACCTAAAAATTACAAAAGGTAATGCAACTCTTACTGCTAATTGGAGTGAATCTGCTGGTGCAAGTGCTTATGAAGTTTCTATCTCTGATGGAACAAACACTTCTACTTATACTACATCAGATACAAATTATGGTTTTAATAAATTAACAAACGGAATAACTTATACTATTAGTGTTAAAGCAATTACTGGTAAACTTGCAAGCTCTGCTGTTACTGCAACAGAAACTGCCGTTTGCTATATAAGCGAAGATAACTTAGATTATAAAGTTGTTCAAGATGACTTTGATAATTATGATGACGAAACAGGTTACAACCCTGATTTTGAAAAATATACAGCAACTTATGACACAAGCAATTCAAGTCTTGGAGTTTCTGCAACAAATGGAACTCTCACTATCAAAGATAATTCAACAACAGCAAATGTAGCTGTTTCTAGAAAATTTACTCCTATCAAAAAAGGTAGATTTTCAGCTGAATTTGATTTTACTGTTGGTGAAAAACCAAACGGTGCAAACAATTTTGTTAGATATATGAGTGGCTCAAACGTTGTATTTGCTCTTACTTTGAGTTCACAGGCTATTTTTGTAAACTCTGGCGATGGTGCTTCTGTTTCAAGTGGTAAACCTCAAGGTACAACAAAAGCTACTGGTGTAAAACTTGCTGCTGGCAAAACTTGCAAAATTAAATTTGTTGGCGACGTCGATTCTAAAACTTATGACCTTTACTTAGGTGAAGTTACAGAACCTATTGTTAAAGGTGCTGAACTTGTACTTGCTGATAATTTTAGCGAAACTGGAATAAATGAACTTATAATTCAAACAAGTGCATCAAAAGCTCATAATTTTACAGTTGATAATTTCTCTGTTTATGGCTCTGATGTTGAAGGTATTATCGATGAACCTCAAATGCTTGATAAAGTTTCTAACATAAATATCGATATAAACAAAGATACAAAAGAAGCTACTGCTACTTGGGACGCTGTTGAAGGGGCAGAAAGCTACGATGTTACTTGCTACTTAAATGATACTGTTGTAAAAACAGAAAATGTAACAAATGCTTATTGTACAGCTTCTGTTACAGATATTAAAAATGGTGATGTTGTTAAATTTGCTATTGTTGCAAAAGCTACTGGCTTTACTGACAGTTTTAAAGCTGTTAAAACTCAAACTTATTCAGAAGGTCAGACTCCTGTAAACTCAACAACAGAAAAGGCTACTGAAACAACAACAGAAAAAACAACTATGGGTAGAATCCTTTACGGTGATGTAAATAGAGATGATGTTATTGATATGAACGACGTTGTTGCTTTACTTGACTATGTATTAGACAAGGCACACGCTAAACCTGTAAATAGAAAAATCGCAGACGTAAACGGCGACAAAGTTATTGACGCTGAAGATGTTTCAAACATTTTACACAAAGTCCTTGACTCTAAGTTTACATTCCCTGTGGGCGAAGATTACGCTGGAGTTGGTGGAAAAAACAGCACTGGTGAAAAGGGTAATACTGGAGATAAAGGAAACACAGGCGACAAGGGTAATACAGGCGACAGTGGAAATACAGGTGATACAGGAAACACTGGAAGTGGTAAAACAAGTTTCTGGGATATAGGAAGTTCTGCATTTGCGAGCTACACTCAAAGAGATAGCTTCCCATCAAAAGAAGCTGTTAATATTGACGGTTTGTACATTTACTACCCTGCATCAGGTGTTACAGCTGCGTCTTTAACAGCAACAGACGGTACTGTATTTACTGCTAATATAAAACTTAATTCTATCACAGCAGCTATTACGAAAAAACCATCTAAGAACACTATTGCTGTAAACGTTAAAGCTGGCGATGTTATTTATCTTTATGCTACAGCTGGAAAAGAAGAAACTATTCAAGATGTATATTTTACAGATTCTTCATTCAACACAACAACTGTTGCTCTCAAAGGAAAGAAACAAGCTCCTATTAAATTTGCAGCTGAAAAAGACGGTTTATACTACATCTACTCAAACAATTCAATGTTAGTATATGGTGTAAAAGTAAACTAATTTAAGTTGATTTAGATTGACTACACGGAAGAAAGTATTTTCAAATAAGGTAACAAAGGAACTGAACAAAAAACGAACCATCATTTGATGGTTCGTTTTTTTGTTCAAATTGGGGTTTGTTAAAACCTTTTTTAAGACCGTGGGACTTTGTCCCACCACCCCTTTAAAACCG
>CABVAP010000142.1 GCA_902496345.1 uncultured Eubacteriales bacterium | reverse complement strand
GATTATTTTATCATAATCATTTTTGTTTGTCAAGAACTTTTTTAGTTTTTAAAAATTTTTTTAATTCTTAACTTTTCGCCTCAACAGCAACCAAATCATCTTATCACAAATCTTTTAGCTTGTCAAGAACTTTTTTTAGTTTTTTGAAGTTTTTTTAAAACTTCGAGTTGCTCATCTCAACAACAGATAATATTCTACACCATAACATAATATATGTCAAGCATTTTTTCATTTTTTTGCAAAATATTTTTAAAACACACTCAATCCCCTTAAAATATGCAAAAATCTCCTAACAATATTCTTTTATAACAGCAACTATCTTCTCTTGAATAGGAATAATTTCAAAATAAGCCTGTCTAGCTTCATCATATTTTTCAGCCCTAAGTAATTCCACTATTTTGCTATATCCTTTGTAAAGAGGGGTAACAGACAAATTACCCATATACCCTTTAAGAGTATGTGTATTAGTCAAGACTGTTTCAAAGTCACCATTTTCAAAATACTTTTCAACTTCATACATTTCAATATTAGCAGGGATTCTTTTTATCATTTTTTCATAAATTGCGAAATCGCCCATCAATCTTACTAAAGCGTCTTCAACATCAACGCCAACTTCCTGCAAATCATCAAATAACCCCATATTAGAAACCACCTTTCAAAAATTAATCAAATAAAGTCCAACATATCCAAATATAGCACCAACAAAAAAGCCAGCGATAACGTCAGATGGATAATGTAACCCGGCAAAAACTCTGGAACTGCCAGTAATAATCGCCATAAAAATAACAATAGTACCAAAAATTTTATTTATATAAAAAAACGCCATAGCGATAACCATAGCCGAAGCAGAATGATTACTAGGGAAAGAACCTATACTACTATGTTCAACTATACTTTTAATATTTAGGGCATCAAAAGGGCGTTTTCTCCCAATAATTTTTCTAATAGTCATATTAAATAAAATTGTAATAGTAGGAACTAAAATAAACCTAATAACCCTGTTATCGAATTTTATAATTAGAAAAATCGCCATAACAGCAAACATAACAAAAAATATATAAGCTGATGACTTAATAATAAAAGATATGGCATTATAGAAATGTCTGTGTTCAATTGCGAACCGATTTAATTTTATAACAATTTTTTTATCCATAGTATCACCAAAAAATTAAGACGGAAAAAAATCAATTTTCCCGTCTTAAAGTCAGTAGGAAATAAATTGTTTCCTAATTACAAATATATTTATTTGTTCCAAACTCCGTCAAAAGAGAATTCAGCAGGTCCTGTCATATAAACGTGACCGTCTTCTTCAGACCAAGTAATTTGTAAATTTCCACCGAGGAGTTTAACGTCAACGTCATTTCTTTCAGATTTTCCGTTTAAAGCAGCAGCGACAACTGTAGCACAAGTACCGGTACCACAAGCAAGAGTTTCGCCGGTACCTCTTTCCCAAACACGCATTTTAAGGTGATTTTTGTCGATAACTTCAACAAATTCGATATTAGCACGTTTAGGGAAATGCTCATCAACTTCGAGAACAGAACCATATTTGTCAACATCAAAATTATCCACGTCATCGATAAAAGTTACAGCGTGAGGATTACCCATAGAAACACAAGTAAAGGTAAACTCTTTGTCGTGAGCTTTAAGAACAAGATTTTTAACAGGGTTTTCATCAGATACAACAGGTACATCAGAAGGGTTTAAGATAGGTTCACCCATATCAACTGTTAAAGAAGTTGTTTCATTTTTATCATTTAAAGTAAGTTTAAGGATTTTAATACCAGCAAGAGTTTCAACTGTGATAGTATCTTTGTCAACGATACCTCTGTCGTGAGCAAATTTACCGACACATCTAACGCCGTTACCGCACATTTCAGATTCAGAACCGTCCCAGTTAAACATTCTCATACGGCAGTCAGCGACTTCACTAGGCATAATAAGGATAAGACCGTCAGAACCGATACCAAAATGTCTATCACTAACAGCTTTAGCGAGTTCAGTTGGATTTTCTACTTTTTCTTCAAAACAGTTGACATAAACATAATCGTTTCCGCAACCTTGCATTTTTGTAAATTTCATAAATAAAAACACCTCTGTCCTAAAATATTGTCATAATTAATATCACGTTTAAATTATACTAGATTTATAGTGAAAAATCAACAAAAAATAAAATTTAGGTTATATTATTTTTCTAAAATATGGTATATGATAATTACAATAGTAAAAAAATAAACAGCCATTTCCCGGTATAAGGCATATAATCCCTTGAAATAGCTGTTTTAGTGTATAAGTTATTTTATTTTTGTAGTTTAAATAATTGGTCAAATTTTGTCATAAGGACAAAATTACCTCTAACTTTAAGTTGACCAATCATAAATGCCTTCTGTATAGTATATTTACCGTTTAAAATATCGAGCCAAACATTGCAATCAGCGAATATAGTAACATCTGGATTTTGATGAACGCCATCAAGATAATCACAGTTGTTGTCTTTTATAATGAGGTATCCCTCAAATTTTTCGTCACCTTTAACATTTATCTGTATAACGGCTTCAATTCCATTAGCAAGTTGAGGTTGAAAATAGTGATAAAGACTCTGAGTTCTCTGCTGACAACTTTTAATATGAGGCGTAACATTGTCAAAATTCATATTTTGATAATTCATATTAGAAAAATCATTGTTGTTCATATTAAATTGATTTGCGTTTGCATTGTTACGTGCATTGTTGTAATTGTTGTTGTATTCAGCATAAAGATTGTTGTATGTGTTGGCATTATTGTATCCGTTTGCGTTTTGGTTTGGATAAGCATTGTCATAATTTCCATTTGGATTTGCGTATACGTTGTTGTTTAATTGGTTGTCTAATTGATTGTATTGGTTGCCATACTGATTGCCATACTGACCATTGTATTTATTATTATATTCACCGTTATATTGATTGTTGTATTGATTAAACGAATTACGCATATTTTGTTGATTTTGAGGGTTAGTTTCTTCGTGGCTGTATTGATTAGCCAAAAATCTAGAAATCTCATTTATATCTTGCTCTTGTCTAGAGTCAAAAGAATTATAATCAACTTGTTGAAGAATTTCACTAGCCTTAACTTTTTTAGCAGTAGGTTCGTGACCAAGAGTTTTAGCAACGTTTTCACGTAAAATAGCTGTTTCATCTTGTACAACTGTGGTAGCTTTTCTGTTAGGTATAATAAAGGTTCTTTCTTGTTTTAAAACTCTGTATAAATCTTCAGCATATTTTTCAATAGCTTCTTTTAAAGTTTTATCACTAAGAGCCATTTTAGCATCATTTTCAGAAATAGTAATTTTTCCAACATCAATCCCACCAAAATCGCCAATAACGCTAGTAAGATAATCAGAAACAGCCTTTTCGCTACCGTCACGAGAAACAGTAACAACAAAAACTTTCTTTCTAAAAAAAGCATTTTGATATGCACCGAAACCAAGATGTTCAATAAAAGTTTGCATAATACCACAAGGTGCAGATAAAACCGAAGTAGTTTCAATAATAATACCGTCAGCAGAAGTCACTTTTAAAAGTATATTTTCAACAATTTGAGAAGGTATTCCGTCAAAAAACTGAACACCTGAAACAGATAAGTTAATTTCTTCGATAGTAACATCAAGTTCGTCAAATGTATCGTGTAAAATTTTAGAAACATTGTTAAGACCTTGCTCAAAAGCAGTCATAGCAGCGTGCAAAGAAACAATCTTCATAGAGATTACCTCCAAAATAAATAAGAATAAAATTTTGTATATGTTTAAATTTCAGGTAAACTTTCCCCTTCAGTCCACTCTTTAAAGAACTGTTCAGAGTCACTGTAATACTCTTTAGCAGCATCGATAACCTTATGTTTATTTATTCCCTGAAATAAGTAATTTGAATATAAATTTTTCAAAAACGTCTGAAAATCATCATTACCAATTTTTTTATAAAGGCTGTAAAACATCATTTCAGCTTTAAAGTTTTCTATATAGCGATAATTTTTTTCAGTTTTAAATTCTTGAATAGGCGTGTTCATTTTTTTAATTTCAAGGGATTCAAGATTTTTGCTAAAGTCATCAACCCTGTTTGAAATAAAAGAGTCAAAATCATCGCCATTGTTCATTAAATCTTTAAGATAGCAGGCAAGACCATCACAAAGCCAAGCTTCATAGACTTTATCGGCCCCAATTACGTTGTAAATCCATTGTTGAGCAATAGTGTAGCAAAAATCCTCTTGAAATTCACCATCTTTGATATAGTTTGTATCCATAAAAATAACTTGAGGATAATTAACACACATATCGTTGTATAGTTCAGTTTCAACAAAATTAATTTCGTTATAAGGATAAGACCCAAGTTTTTGAGTTATAAACTCAACACATTCTTTTGCCCTTTGGATAATAGGCTCAGGGTCAATTTCATCAGAGTAGTAGTAGAAATTCAAATTTATACCGTTATCAAGTATAAGAGATTTATTTTTCAAATCCTTACCAAAAACAAAAGCAAAATCACGGATAACATTGCCATTAAAAGAAAATATTCTTTCGTTGTTGTTTTCAATAACGTTCGCTATTCCACTACCAATAACGTTGTAACCGGTAGGTACACTAACATTAACGGAATAATTAGAGAAACCATCATAGAATGAAAGTCCACGTATAAACCCCTTGTTGTTTCTTGAACCGTCTGTCAACACTCCACTAATGGTAGGTAAAAAACTACCGACCCAAGTTTCCCTTTCATTTCCACCTATCTTGTAACAAATTTTAGGAATTTTCGCCTCAAAATTTATAGTAAGATTTATTTCAGCCCCTGCTTTAAGAGGCTCTTTAAGTTTAACACAAAGAACAGTTTTGTCAACCGTAAATTCAAGGTCGTTGTTGTCAGAAATAACCTTTAATACGTTTATACCACCATAATCTTTTCCATATTTGTAGACATTACTAGCGTATTCTTGAAAACATAGTAAATCATCTTGAGAATTTTCCTCATCTAAGCTGTTTAGGTAAAGGTTAAAATAGAGTGATTCAGCATCTTTTCCACCACAATTTTTAAATCTAACCTTCTCATTACCGACAATTAAATTGCTATCAGGTTGCACTTTTAAAGAAACGTCATAATTGTTGGTTAATGTTCCCTTTTTTTCGGTTATATTACTTTCATCGTATTCACTGTGAGTTTCCTCAGAGTAGTTACAGCCGGCAAAAATAGTCAAACAAATTATCATTAACAAAAAAAATCTTTTAATAAAATCACCTTCCCCAATAAAATATCTCTCCAAAAATAATTGATTAAATGACCAAAACATCACGACTACATTATAGCATATAATCGGTAAATAAAAAAGTTATTGTTTGATTAAAAATAATCTGTTATGTATGTCAACCATTTGAGCCAAATAAAAAAACAAGCTTCAAGCCAAAATAATTAGCCCAAAACCTGTTTTTTATTGAAACACAATTAAAACAAAATAGGAGAGAAATATCAAAAGAAACGACTAATTAAGTTGTTTCTTTATAATTTTATTTTATTCAAAAACTTATATTTTGTTACTTAATAATAATTATACTAAATTCCACGGAAATCAATTTTTGAAATTATGTACAAAAAATAAGATAAGTGCTATAATTA
>CABVAP010000141.1 GCA_902496345.1 uncultured Eubacteriales bacterium | reverse complement strand
TAAAAATTTATATTATAAGGTTTGGGGAAAAATAAACTTTCGTGCGTTTGTCCTGCTAATTTGTTTGTGTGTCTTGACTTGTTAGGACGTTGTAATGTATAATACTAGATTGAGAGATTTAAGAAAAAATCCATTAAATAAAATAAAAATTACTAAGGAGGAATTGTTGTTGAACTTTAAGTTTAAAAGTGTGTTGTGCTTTATTCTGTCTGTTTGTTTGATGAGTAATGCCTTAGTGTTTAATGCTTTTGCTGATGAAACAGGTAAGACAATGAAAAAAGCAAAATACCCTAATACAATTAATGTAGGTAAAGAAGATAGATACCAGTTTCATTCTGTTCAAGAGGCTCTTAACTCTGTTACGGAAGAACCGACAGCTTATGCACCCCTTACAATTGTTATTGATGCTGGTGTATACGAGGAAGAAGTTAATGTTAAATTGCCTTACGTGACTTTTAAAGCTGCAAGTGGTAAATCTGCTAAAGATATTGTAATCACTTATGATAAGGCTAATGGACACGTTGATGACCCAAATAAAGCAAAGGGTACAGGCGATTCTGCAACTGTTACTGTTGAGGCTACAGCTGTTGGATTTACAGCCGACGGAATAACTTTTGAAAATTCTTATAATATCGGTGAGGCACACGCTCATAGACCACAGGCACAGGCTGTTGCTCTCGTTACTTTTGCTGATAAAATAGTACTTAATAATTGTCGTTTTATTGGTAGACAAGATACCCTTTATTTACAGGGGGCGTCTAAAGGAAAAGATGTTTTCGGTGACGCAAATAATGCTAGAGTTTATGTTAAAAATTGCTATATAGAGGGTACTGTTGATTACATATTTGGTAATGCAACTGCTTTCTTTGACGGTTGCTCTATAAATACAACTTATAGACAGTACGGTGGTTACTATACTGCAGCAAATACAACTCTCTCTAATATAGGCTATGTTTTTAAAAACTGTACTTTGACAACAGATTCAGAGTATGGTAGTGAGCCAACTACTGTTATAAACCTTGGTAGACCTTGGCAAGGTGATGATAACTACCCTTACTATGGTTCTCAAGTTGCCTATATTGATTGTGTTATGCCTGATACACTCAACCCAAAGGGTTTTGTACCTTGGAATGATTCTACAGTAAAAAATAAAGTAAGATTTATGGAATATGGTTCTGTTGACAAAAACGGAAATCCTGTTGATATATCTGCTAGAAATGATTTTATACGTATGCTTACAAAAGAACAGGCAGAGGCATATTCAGTATACAATGTTTTAAGAGGAAATGATGACTGGAATCCGTCAAACAGCAAGGTTACAGAAGATAATAAGGTTTCTGTTTTAGATATTACACTTGATAATTATTCTATAACTATGCCTAAAAATTCAACAAAAACAATAAAAGCTCTTATTTTACCTCTTAATGCTGATAATAAGAACTTTAGTTTTTCTGTTTCAAACCCTAACGTTGCTTCTATTGATGAAAATGGTGTTATTACAGCACTTTCTGAGGGAACAACTAAAGTTATTGCCACAACAGAAGAAAATGCTTTTTCTGTTTATGCAGAGCTTTCTGTTACACCAGAAAAAACATCTATCCCTGTTATTAAAGATATAAAATTAAGTTCAGATACTCCTAAAACAGGTGATACAATTTCTGTTTCTTATAACTATGAGCTTAAATCTGACGATAGTATTGATAATGCAACTATTAAATGGTATGCTGTTAATTCTGATGGTGATGAATTTCCAATTTATCAAGGAAAAGGTCAATCAGCAAAGAGTTATACTGTTTCAGACTTTGATGTTGATTATAAAATAAAAGCTGAGGTTTATCCTGAAACTTCTACAACTTATGGCGAATATGGAAATCCTGTTTCTGTTGTAAGTGACGCCGTTATCACAAAAGACGGAAATAAAAAGACTGTTTATTTAAAAGATAATTTTTCTGATATTACAAAAAAATGGAACACTGACGGAAATTTGATTTCTTACAAAAATGCCGAAAATGAGAATGAATGGGGAAATATTTCTTATTCTATGAGAATGAGATTTGACCCAACAAAAGACGGTATTAGTTCGGCTGACTCTATAAATATTTATACTGCTTATAAAGGCAAAGACAGGTCTTACTATAGACTTAATATTGTTAAAGGTGGAAACTCTGAATCTTTAAAAGTTTATCTTTACAAAAAAGCTGAAAGAGCTGACGAAGTTTTACTTGTTTCAGATGAACAAAGCCTTTCTAAAAAAGTTCCACAAAATAAAGGTGAAAAAAATCCTTTCTTTACTGTTGGAGAAATTATTGATGACGGAAATATAACTGTTACTTTTACTATTGAAGGTGAAAGCAATCCAGCTATGACAATGAGTTATAAAGATGATGAACCTATTCAAGGTTTTACTGCTTTTGAAAGCACATCTGATTCTTTATTAAAAACATCACTTACTGTTGGAAAATATTCAAAGGCAGTAGAAAATAATGATGTTATTAAAATTTGTCTTGTTGGTGACTCTACTGTAAAAAGTTACGGAAGTGACAATACTATTGGTGGTTGGGGAGAATATTTGCAATATTATTTTGACAGCGACCACGTTAAAATAATTAACAAGGCAGAGGGTGGAAGAAGTACACGTTCATTCCTTAATCAAGGAAGACTTAAAGATGCTGTTAAAGATTTAGGCGAGGGCGATTATTTATTTATTCAGTTTGGGCATAATGATGCAAGAACTGATGAAAATGCTTTCCTTGAACACTCTGTACCTCTTGGAACACCTGATGCGAATGGAATTTATCCAACTAATGCTGGGGTTAAGTCAAAAACTCCTCAAGGCATTTACGATTTTTACAAAGATATGCCTTATGAAGAAACTTTCTATTCTTATGAAAGTGGTGGAACTTTTAAATGGTTCTTAAAACAGTATGTTGATGAGGCTAGAAAAGTTGGGGCAACTCCTGTTTTAATCACACCGGTTGCCAGAGTTTTCTTTGACTCAAATGGAAAAATCACACCTCATCACGGTGAAAATGACGGTTATGTTAAAGCTGTTTTACAGCTTGCTGATGAAATGGACGTTGCCTGTGTTGATATGTTTGAAATAACAAAGACTATGTATGAAAATTACGGTGTTCGTGTTACACAAGGTCTTCAAAATATCAAATCTGACGGAACTATGGACATAACTCATTACAATAAATTTGGTTCTAACATAGTTACAAGTAAATTGGTTGAAGCACTTCGTCAAGCCGGAATATATGCTTGTGTTTATTCAAAAGCATCTGACAAAGCAGTTTCTAAAACAGAAGATTTAAAAACGGCTTTTGTTTATGTAGCTGGTGGAAGTAACTGCGTCGTGGAAAATAACGCTGATGATTACGTTATAAAAAAAGACGGCTGGGTTCCATACATTGAAAAATATTTTGCTGACCAGATTACTGTTTTAAATATGGCACAAGAAGGAAAAAGTTCTAAAAGCTATGTTGATACAGACCAATATAAAGCTATTTTTGCAAATATCTCTGAGGGCGATTATTTATTAATTCAGTTTGGCCCTGATGATATTGACGAAAATAACAAGGCTAATTATACAAATCCAACAGGTGATAAAGATACAGAGGGTTCATTCCAATATTATCTTTACAACTATTATATCAAGCCAGCGTTAGACAAAAAGGCTATACCTATAATTATTTCTCCTTGTGCAGTTGCTGAGTTTGATTCTAACGGAGTTTCAAATGTTTATAGCGAATATATTGAAGCTATAAAAACTGTTGCAACAGAGTCTGGAGCATACTACATAAATCTTAATGATGTTTTAGCTGAAAAATATAACTCTTTAGGAGAAGACAATGCTAACTTATATCACGCTGTTTATAAAGATTTAAATTTAGGTAAAAATGGTTTTGATGTTTATGAACTTAATAAATCTGGTGCTATAAATACAGCAAAAACTGTTTTAAAACAAATTGGCTTCTCTTCAGCAACTTTGAAAGACTACATAAATACGTCAAATCTTGATTCTACAGAGTATGTGGAAAGAGGCGAATTTATCACAGATTTACTTGATATTATTGATGACGATGATAATATCGAATATTTTGGTGATAATTTTGATGATATTTCTGACGGAAAAACATATACTGAAGCTGTTGGAAAAGCTAAGCAACTTGGTATTATTGAAAAAACAGACGATAATATGTTTAGGCCTGAAGAAAATATTACTGTAACAGAGTTAATGCAATTTGTTGAAAAAGTTCTTGCTATGAAAAATAAACGAGCTAATTTTGATTTTTCTACATTTAGTAAACTTCTTGACAAGCAAGTTTCTATTGAGCAGGAAATGTTAGTTTTACGCAAATTATATGAGGCAATTTCTAAATAACAAAGGACTAGATTTATATGAAAAATAATTACATCAAGCTTTCCCACGTTGAAGCTAAAAAAATGATGGATAATGAAAAGGACATTGTTATTCTTGATGTAAGAGAACCTGACGAAATTGAAACAGGTTATATTGACGGTGCTGTGTTTATTCCTAATGGTGACATTGAGGAAAAAGCAACACAAATCCTTACGGACAAGAACAAAAAAATACTTGTTTATTGCCGAAGTGGAAAGAGAAGTATGGAGGCTTGTGAAAAGCTTGTAAAGCTTGGGTTTAGCAATGTTTATGACTTTGGTGGAATAATGGACTGGCCTTTTGAGGTCGTTATGTAAGATTTTTTTGAAGAACTGATGTATTTAGTTTGTACTAAATATGTTCAGTTCTTTTTTTATACAATAAAAAAGTGCTGCCCAAAGGCAGCAACAAGTAACACAGATTCGATTGTCGGTTTTTCAGAGTGCGAGTAGCACAAGCTGGTAGGGCTACCTGAAGACACTTATTTCTTGTCAAGACAGTTTCGCATACTTAAAGTGCTTAATGCCATTGTTGAAAAGTTATGTAAAAATGCTGATGTTGATGGTTGAATTAAACCAGCGATACCTAAAAATAATAGTGATGTGTTAAATCCAACTATAAATTTGTAGTTTCTATGGATTTTCCTCAACATATTTTCACTTATTTTTCGAACAATTATAAGCTTAGATAAATCTTCTGATAAGATTATCATATCGGCAACTTCTCTTGCTATGTCAGATGAGTCTTTCATAGAAACAGAAACATTTGCTGCTGCAAGGGCTGGAGTGTCATTTATTCCGTCACCAACCATTACAACCTTTTTGCCTTTTGATTTTAAAAGCTCAACAACTTCTGACTTGTCCTCTGGCAAAATGCCAAATTTAAAGTTGTCAATCTAATTGTGAACTTACCTTTTTGGCAGCATATTCACTATCACCGGTGAGCATCAAAACGTCAAAGTTGTTTTTCTTTAATTCGGCAATTGTTTCAATTGCTTCTGTTCTGATTGGGTCATCTATACATATAAATCCTGCAAGTTTTGAACCAACTGCAAGGAATATTGTAGAGTAACCTTTTGAGTTTTCCTCGATGAAAGCTTTTTCTTCATCAGATATTGAAATTTTTTCGTCTTCAAATACAAAATGGCTACTTCCTATTATTACTTTTTCTGAACCAATGTGTGATGAAATTCCGTGTGCTACAACATAAAAACTTGTCTAAATATGAAAAGTCCCAACCAAATTGTAGCGGAATATTTAG
>CABVAP010000140.1 GCA_902496345.1 uncultured Eubacteriales bacterium | reverse complement strand
TAGTTTCCGGCAAAAGTTTTTGCCTAGCTTTTTTCAAAAAGCTAGCAGAGTTTGAGACGGAGTCTCAAGGTTTTGAAAGGTTTTAAGATTTTGACAACTTCTAATTTTCAAAAAAACACCCTGAGATTTTATCTCAGGGTGTTTTTTGTTTATTTGTTTTCTAATACTTTCTTTAAAATAATTGCAACATCTCTGGAATCGATAACATCGTTGTTGTCCATATCATAATTTAACTTTGGAGAACCTTTTTTGTCAAGTACATAGTCTAAAATGATAACAGCGTCATTGATTGTCAATTGACCATCATTATCTGCGTCACCTTTTACTACACCTGTTGAATTTCCTACAGATATTACTATTTCTGTTGAAATTCCATCAATGTATGCTGTGATTTTTGCTGTACCCTCTTTTAACGCTGTAACTTTTGTTTTAGCTATACCTGTTTCTGCATCAACAGATGCTGAGCTGTTTGAGACTGAAATTATTGAGGCATCACTTGAAACAAATGACACTTTTGACTGTACATCTTTTGGAAGTACAGAAACTGAAACATCAGCACTATCACCCACTTTTGCTATGCTGATATTTTTATTTACCGATGTAATTGTTTCGGCAGTAATCGTTGAGTCTGCCTGTGCTTCTTTAAATTTTACATCAGACAAAGTAAATACAACTTCAATTTTCTTAGGATTTGTAACTGTTTTAAAATTACAAATGTTTGATGATGTTGAAACTTCACTTATTACTGAACCGTCATAACCATTTATAGGGTCACCTGTATCAAATATTCCGGCACTATTTACGGCTGATTTAGAATCTGTTTTTGTTATTGTCATATCAACTCCGTCAACAGTAATTTTGTCATATTTTATATTACAGTTTTCAAGTGGTGAATCGTTAGCTTCTCCATTTGTAACATCTAAATCTTTAATATATATTGCTGTAAGATTTTTGAGTGCTGTTACATTTGCATTTTTTGCTTTTGATGATAAATCATTTGTAACATCAAATGAAAGTGTATATTGACCGTTTCCTGTTACTTTTATGCTTGGACCAACTTCATTTCCATAGTATTTAGTTGAATTATCGTTATATAACACATTTAATGCTAAGTTGATGTAATCTTTAGCTATGCTATCAGCAACCTTAACTTGAATTGTTTTTGTTATTCCATTTGGAGCTGTTGCTGTTACTGTTGTATAACCCTTTGATATTCCTAATACTTTTCCAACAGATGAAACAGTTGCAATACTTTCATCGGCTGATTTATAAGAAACAAAATCGTTTTCATTTCCACCAACTAATTCAGGGTTTATATATTCATAGCCATTAATAGCAAGTGTATAACTGTCTGTATCTGTTTTGATTTCTGTTACTGATGAATTACTATCAGCAAGGACATCTACAGTTATTTCTTTTTGTGCTGAGCCGCTTTGAGAGAACACAATAACCTTTGTTGAGCCTATTCCTCTTGCTCTTATTTTACCTCTATATACGGTTGCTACGCTTTCGTCTTCACTTTTCCAAAGTAGTACATCGTTTGTAGATGTAGGAGAAGCTGTTGCTGTAACAGTTTCAGAATTTCCTATTGTTAATTTCACATTGTCTTTATCGGTTGATATATCTGTGATTTGTGTTATAGTTGGATTTTTTACAAGTGTTGACACATCGCCGGAAAGCTCTATACCTCTTATAAGTCCGTCAGTTACCTCTTTATCTATTGGTTTACAGTTTTCTCTGTCAATAATTGAAAAACTGTAATCAGCAGGGGTTTGGGTTCTGTCAAACCAACCTTGGTCCCAATAACAAGGAACTAACATTCCCGCATTTTTACAAGACCTGTTAAATATTTCTGTATAAAAGGCTCTTTCTGTTGTATTATTTTTGTTTATACAGCCAAATTCACCAACGATAACAGGGACACCATTGTTAGACCATTTTGTTGCTAACGCTTTTATTTTTGAAATCATATCCGAACAATCAGCAAGGTTACAAACAGTTGATGTCATATTTTGCCCCATATAAAAGCCTGAAGGACCGGCATATATATGTGCTGCTACAAAAAGTCTGTTTGAAACGCTATCGTTTGGAAGAACAAAACCATAATTAGCATTTGTTACAGCACTTGGCAACGCATAATGCCCCGGAACAGAAAGCCACCTTTTGGTATTATTTGAACCTGTTGAACGAACTACATTTACAAATATCTGATTCATATTCATAATAATTGGGTTATCATAAAGCACATAAGAAGCGTCATTTGTACCACTTGTTACTTCGTTCATTGATTCAAAAATCAAATGTTCATCATAATCTTTAAATCTTTCGGCTATATTTCTCCATACACATTCAAATTCTTCATATACTGGGTCAATATCTTCGGCAGAAACTCGCAACCAACCTGATTGTTCAGCTCCGTCGTGATGAATATTGATTATCACATACATATCAAGAGATTTACAATAGTCTACTATATCTTGTACTCTACTAATCCACTTCTCGTTGATTTTGTAGCCATTATCTTCATCAATCATTGTTCCCCACGTTACAGGTATTCTAACTGTATTTATACCTAAATCGTGGACAGATTTTATCATCTTCTTTGTTGTAACCGTTGGTTGCCACGCTGTTTCACTAGGTGTAAATCCGGAATGACCGTCCATTGTATTACCTAAATTCCAACCGGCACCCATTTCAGAAACCATTTCTTTTGCTGTCAAAACTCTAAAATCAGTTGGATTACCTTTGTCAGTTGTAGTTACGAAAACAAGTTGTGATTTTACTTTTTCAAGAGCTTTTCTCGCTGCTGCATAATCATCAGCACTTAAACTTGAGTCATTATATTTTGATTTTGCTGTTGTAAGTGCTGTCTGGAATGTCTGCCAAGAATCAGATGTATATTTTGTAGATGTCATTTTATCGCAATAATCCAATGACATTTTAAGTTTATCTTTTTCACCGGCTTCATTTACATCAAGGGAAGCACTTTCACAAGTTGGAACTTTAAATTCTTTTGGATATACTGCCCCATTTTTAAATTTTACACCTAAGATTTCACAATCTGTATCTTTTGTTCCTGTTGAAACTTCAATTGTAATTTTTTTCTGTTCATCAGCAGATAACGTTCCACCAGCTGATGTAGAAGTATTTAAGTTTACATCAGGGAACGCATAGTAACCTGTTCCAGCCTTTCCTACTATTCCGTCTTGAATATAGTTACCACCAGATTTAACAGTACATTTTGATGCTTGAAGATATTTACTTGAAGCCTTACCACTTTTGTCTGTACCCAATGCACAAGCTGCATTTAACCAAGAATATTTTGACGCATTGGTTATTTTTACATAAACAGTCGCTTTTGCACTTCCAAACCAGCTACAGCCGGCAGATGCAAAATCTTCTTCTGTTAATTTTTGTAAAACAACATTTTCTGAAAGCTGAACTTCATCTTCTGTTGGACCGTCATCTTCTGCTTGCTTATTCTCTGTAAGTGTATAATAACCTGTCAAAGTTACAGTCGCACCTATATCAGGACAAAAGCTTAAATTAAGACCTTTTATTGTACCTGTACTAAGGGACTGAACTACCTTTTGTGTTGGGATATAAAATGTATATACTCCATTATCTAAAGTTGAACCACCTATTGTTGCTATGTTATCTTCCCAACCACCATAAGAAGCGTTGAAAGGTTGGAAAGTAAATACTTTTGTATCAGATGCTACATCTCTGTCAACGGTATATGTAATCATAAGATAATCTGACGAAAAATCCTCAAGAGTTTGTATATATCCGTCATAACTTCCGTCAGTTTTTGTTCTGCTTGCATCATTTGAAACAAGTGAAGAACTTGTCTTTAAGATACTTACTTTTTTATAGTTGTCAAAAGAAGTATCTTCGGCATAAGCCATAAAGTTTACAAAAGAAGTACAGATTAAAACAACACTAAGTATAAATGAAATAATCTGCAACTCTTTTCTAAAAAGTTTAATCATAAAAACCCTCCTTAATTAAATATAGTTTTTGGCTGATTATTGTACATAATCAACCAGTGATACAATAAGTATATATTATTTTTTATATAATTACAATAAATTTTACAAAAGTATTTATAAAAATTTAATAAATTTTATTGTAATTTTTAAATAAAAATGTTATCATATAGTAAAGATAGTTTTTATTTATTATTATCAATTAATTTCTTTACTGGAGGGATTTTTGTATGAATAAAATTAACGATTTAGCTTGGAAAAATGAAATGAAAATACGTCTTGATTTTAACAATATGATGACAGACTTTGTTGGTGAGTACGGAATATCAACTGATGATATTTCAAAAATTACAGACAAAATTGAAGCTGCAAAAAAAGCTATGGTTGAAAAAAGACAAAATGGAAAAATGGATTGGAGAGATTTACCTTACAATCAAAATGAAGTTGTTGAAGACATTTTATCCTATGTAAATGAGCAAAAAGATAAATTTGACGCTTTTGTTGTTCTTGGAATCGGTGGTTCTGCACTTGGACCTATTGCCGTTCAACAGGCAATTAATCACCCTTACTACAATGAACTTCCTAGAGATAAGAGAAATGGTTTCCCTAAATTATATGTTGTTGACAACGTTGACCCTGAAAAATTAGTTTATTTGTTCCAGACTATTGATATTACAAAATGCCTTTTCAACGTTATCAGTAAATCAGGAAGTACTTCTGAAACAATGTCACAATTTATGATTATCAAAGCTATGCTTGATGAAAAACTTGGCGATAAAGCTAAAGAACACATCGTTTGCACAACTGATAAAGTAAACGGTAACCTTATCAAAATTTCAAAAGAAGAAGGTTACAAAACATTTATTATTCCTAGCGGTGTAGGTGGTAGATTTTCTGAACTTACTCCTGTTGGTCTTCTTGCTGCTGCTTTCTGTGGTATTGACATCAAAGCACTTCTTGCCGGTGCTGAATTTATGGACGAGATATGCAAAAATGATGACATTTATAAAAACCCTGCATATATGTATGCAATTTTAAATTACATAGGTCTTGAAAAAGGCAAAAACGTTTGTGTTGTAATGCCTTATGCTGATTCACTTAAATACATATCAGACTGGTACGCTCAACTTTGGGCAGAATCTTTAGGCAAAAAATATGACAATGACGGAAATATTGTAAACATTGGGCCAACTCCTGTTAAGGCACTTGGTGTTACTGACCAACATTCACAGGTTCAGCTTTATACAGAAGGACCTTTTGATAAAATGATAGTTCTTATCGGTGTTGATAAATATAAAGAGACTATTCAAATTCCTAAGAGTTATCAAGATATACCTAGTCTTGGTTTCCTTGGTGGAATTACTCAAAATCAGCTTATCCAGACAGAACAAATGGCAACAGAATATGCTCTTATGAAATCTAAAAAGATGAATATGACTATTACTTTGCCAGAAGTTAATGAGTTCACACTCGGCCAGCTCCTTTATATGTTTGAGGTTGCAACAGGTTTTGCTGGTGAACTTTTGAACATCAACGCATTCGACCAACCTGGCGTAGAAGAGGGAAAAAACGCAACTTATGCCTTCTTTGGCAGACCTGGTTACGATGAAAAGAAAAAAGAACTTGACGCAAAACCAGCTAAAAAAGACGAGTTTATTATATAGAATATAGAGCTTTTGAAGAAAAAGAGAGTGTGAAAAACTTAGAATTTTTGATGTGACCCCAAAAAGTTAGACTTATTAGCGTAGTAGTTTAAATAGCTACTAC
>CABVAP010000139.1 GCA_902496345.1 uncultured Eubacteriales bacterium | reverse complement strand
TACTTTTTGCAATCAAAAAGTACCACGCCGTAGGCAAATAAATAGATTTCCAATGTAATTGGATTATAAACCAAAGACTAAAACAACCACAAAACTAGTTTTTAAAATCTTTTTATCAAAAAGATTCAGCCCTACAACTTCTAATTTACAAAATCCTTTTGTGCTTGTGCTCTCCAGTTTCAAGAAATTCAGTCCACTCGCAAATGTTTTCTGCGTGGTCGCCAATCTTCTCAAAGTATTTTGCAATCATAAGAAAATCAATGCACATATCAATGTTGTCGTTAGATGACTTGAGTATTGAAACAACTTCGTTTTTAACTTTGTTAAATAACTCGTCAACTTCATCATCTAGCTTGGCAACTTCCATAGCTTTTTTTGCATCACCTTTTATAAAAGCTGTAATAGAATTGTGGAGCATTTTTATAACAAGGTCAGCCATAGCCGGTATGTGTTCAACAACATTATATGCGTAATCTCCGTCAAGACGTAAAACAAGTTCAGATATATCTGATGCGTGGTCGCCAATTCTCTCCATATCTGTAACCATCTTTAAAGCTGTTGAAACAATTCGTAAATCCTTTGCAACAGGCTGTTGCTTTAATATTATTGATAAACATTTTGATTCTATAAGTTTTTCCATATCATCAATAACTCTGTCTTTTTCGATAGTGTTTTTGGCTTTTAAAGCATCTTTGTTTTTAAATGCAATAATAGAATTTTCAATAGCTTGCTCAATCAAAGCACCCATTTTAATAAGTTCAACGTTAAGTTGTTCGAGTTCGCCCTCAAAAGCAGGTCTTGCACTCATTTTAATTCACCTCAATATATGTATTTCTATATAATCAAAAATCAAAAAAATAAATCATCAACCAAATCTTCCTGTTATATAATCCTCTGTACGTTTGTCTTTTGGCATAGAAAAGACTTCATCAGTTTTTCCACATTCAACCATTTCACCAACAAGGAAAAATGCTGTATTGTCAGAAATTCTTGCAGCCTGTTGCATATTATGTGTAACAATAGCAACGGTATATTTTTCTTTAAGTTCTGCCATAAGCTCCTCTATTTTTAGAGTAGAAATTGGGTCAAGGGCAGATGTTGGTTCGTCCATAAGTAAAACATCAGGTTTAACAGCTAAAGCTCTTGCAATACAAAGCCTTTGTTGTTGCCCACCAGAAAGACCAAGAGCAGATTTTTTCAACCTGTCTTTAACTTCATCAAAAATAGCTGCCCCTCTAAGACTTTCTTCAACAATTTCATCAAGTTTACTTTTTGATTTAATACCGTGAATACGAGGTCCGTAACATATATTGTCATAAATGCTCATAGGAAATGGATTAGGCTGTTGAAATACCATACCAACTTTTTTTCTTAAAAGAGTTGTATCAACTTTTTGTGAATAAATATCTTCATTATCAAGTAAAACTTCACCTTCAATTTTAACATTTTCAACCAAATCATTCATACGATTTAAAGTTTTCAAAAAAGTTGATTTCCCACAACCGGAAGGACCAATAAAAGCAGTAATTTCATTTTCAGGTATTTTTATATTTATATTTTTAAGTGCGTGATTTGTTCCGTAATATAAGTTTAAATTTTTAACTCTTATTTTTTCGTTTTGACTAGAATATTCCATATAAAAGCCTCTTTCTCATAAATAATATAATGAATATTTTAATTAAATCTTTTCACAAGAACTTTTGTCATAGCATTTATAAAAAGTACGATACATATAAGTACAAAAGCTATAGCAAAAGCGTTGTCATAATCAGCTTTAGACATACTTAAATACATCTGTATAGTAAGGGAACCCCCAGAAGTTCCAATGTGTGAGAAAAGTCCTTTAGGTAAAAGATAACCACTACCGGCAGTAAATAATAACGCTGCCGATTCACCAACAATTCTACCGATACTAAGAATAACACCGGTTATGATACCGGAGATTGAACTTGGTAAAATAATTGTTCTTATCATATACCATTTTGTAGCACCGATTCCCAAAGCACCACTTCTGTAACTTTCAGGAACTGTTTTCAATGCTTCTTGTGTACTTCTGATTATAATTGGTAATGTCATAATAGTAAGAGTAAGACAACCACAAATTATTGAGAATCCCATAGCAAGGGTAACCCCAAAGAATACACTACCAAACAAGCCATATATTATTGACGGAATACCTGATAAAGTTTCTGTTGTAAATTCAATAAGTCGTACAAATTTGCCCGGTTTTGCGTATTCATTAAGATAAATTGCTGCACCGATACCGACAGGTGTGGCAATAAGCAAAGTAATAACAATTATGTAAAGAGTATTTATTATATTGCCAAGTATACCAAAAGTACCATCAATAGCACTAGGAACAGTAGATAAGAAATCAAGACTTACAGACGTTCCACCTCTGTATATAACATAAATGATGATACCCATAACAATAGCAACAGAAAATAAAGCTGAGAAATATATCAAAAATTTTAAGATATTATCTGATATTCTAACTTTTTTATTGTAAATACTGGTTTCCATTAGTTCGCCCCTCCTTTTTTAAGGGTTCTGCTAACAATTATATTAATTACCATAATGAATACGAACAAAACAAGTCCGATTGTAAAAAGTGCTTCTCTATGTAAACCTTGAGAATAAGACATTTCAGAAACAATACCTGTTGTCAAAAATCGCACAGAGTTGAAAGGTAAAGGAACATTAATAGCATTACCGGAAACAAGGACAATAGCCATTGCCTCACCTATTGCTCTACCTATACCAAGGACAATAGATGCAATAATACCAGATTTAGCAGCCGGAATAATTACTTTAAAAATAGTCTGAATTTTAGTAGCACCAAGACCAAGAGATGCCTGTCTGAGTTGAGGCGAAACTGCTCTTATTGCACTTTCTGACAAATTTATAACTGTTGGCAAAATCATAATAGCAAGAACCAAAATTGCAGAAATAAGGTTTGCCCCACCTGTAAACTGGTGGTCAGGTGAATCTTTAAAAATAGCAACTTCTAATTGGTACATAATTGGGTTGATAATGATAAGTCCCAAAAGACCATACACAATAGAAGGTATACCGGCAAGAAGTTCAACAGCCGGCTTAACGATTTTTGCTACCTTTTTGTTAGCAATTTCTGATATAAAAATTGCAGTAAAAACACCAATAGGGACACCAATCAAAACAGCAGCAGTAGTACCAACAATAGAAGTTAAAACAATATAAGCTATACCAAAACTAGGTTCAGCTGCTGTTGGTTTCCAGACAGAATTAAACAACATATCAGTAAGACCAACCTTAAAAATTGCAGGAGTTCCGGAGATAATCATATATAAAGTAATTGCAGCGACAGCCAGAATAGCAGTCAACGCACAAACTTTAAATATAATTTCCATAACCTTTTCAATAAATGCTTTTCCCCTTTTATTGCCATTAACAGAAAAGCTTTTTTCTTTTGCAACAACAGTTTCTAAAGCTCTGTTTTTTTTCAAAACATTAGTAGCACTCAAATCAGACATAATTAACACCCTATCCTATAATAGTTAAACAACTCTTATTTAGCCGAAATCAAACCAACTTTTTGGATAACAGCTTGACCTTCATCACTATCAATATATTTAAAATATTCCTGTACAGCTGGAGATTGTTCAGAGATAGCACCTTTTGTAGCCATTACGAAAGGACGATATAAGAAATATTTTCCAGCCTTAATATTTTCCGGTGTTGCCTCAACACCGTCAAGTTTTAAAGATTTTACAGTATCATCAATTACATCAAGAGAAACATAACCGATAGCACCAGGAGTTGCAGCAACTTTAGCCATAACAGCACCTGTTGAATCAATTTCTTGAGCGTAAGCACATTTATCTTCAAGAGCTAATAATTCTTCAAAAGCACCTCTTGTACCAGAACCAGCTTCTCTACCGATAACAACGATATTACTGTCAGCTCCACCAACTTCCTTCCAGTTTTTAATTTTTCCTGAATAAATATCAGCTAACTGTTGTTTTGATAAGTCCTCAACTGTATTTGTTTTTTCAGTAACAACACCGATACCGTCTATGGCAACAATATTTTCAACAAGACCTTTTGCTTTTTCTCCATCTTTAAGGTTTCTTGATGAATTTCCAATTTCAACAGTCCCGTTTGCAACTGCCTCGATACCAGAGCCGGAACCTGTAAACTCAGCAGTGGCCGTAACTTCCGGATATTGAGCCATAAAAGATTCGTTCATAGCTGTTGCAAGTTTTTCCATAGAAGTTGAGCCGTTCATTCTAACACTACCACTTATTGCTTTAGTATCGCCAGATGCACTAGTTGTGTTTTCAGTACCTGTAGTTCCACAACCAGCAAGCAAACTTGTTGCGAGTAAAGTTCCCATAATTAACTTAATAAATTTTTTCATTGTAAATACCTCATTTCATTTTTTTAAGTTGACGTTTAAAACAAATGTTTCATTTGCATTAATAATAATAGTTTTATTTTGTTTTGTCTTACACATTTTCGTTTGCTTTTTGTTAAATCTATGTAAACTCTCTATATTTCAAAATATTTAAAAATTATTGTAAATAATTTTGACAAATAATCTAAATTGTAGTATCATTAATATAGGGTTTAGGGAAATTTAGATTTTTATCTTGTTTCTTTAAAATCATTTGACGGTATAAGTCAAAAATAAAAAAACGGAGGATAAATATTTATGAGTTATGTAGAAAAATTTTCTCTTGAAGGCAAAGTTGCATTAGTAACTGGTGCATCTTATGGTATTGGTTTTGCTATCGCAAGCGGAATGGCAAAAGCTGGTGCAAAAATCGTTTTCAATGATATTAAACAAGAATTAGTTGACAAAGGTATGGCTGCTTATAAAGAAGCTGGTATCGATGCTACAGGTTATGTTTGTGACGTTACAAACGAAGAACAAGTTAATGAACTTGTTGCTAAAATTGAAAAAGAAGTTGGCGTAATTGATATTCTTGTTAATAACGCTGGTATCATCAAACGTATCCCTATGTGTGATATGACTGCTGCTGAATTTAGACAGGTTATCGACGTTGACCTCAACGCACCTTTCATCGTTTCTAAAGCAGTTATTCCTAGTATGATTAAAAAAGGTCACGGAAAAATCATCAACATTTGTTCAATGATGAGTGAATTAGGACGTGAAACTGTATCTGCTTATGCAGCTGCAAAAGGTGGTCTTAAAATGCTCACTAAAAACATTGCATCTGAATATGGTGAATTTAATATCCAGTGTAATGGTATTGGACCTGGTTACATAGCAACTCCTCAGACTGCTCCATTACGTGAAGTACAGCCTGACGGTTCTAAACACCCATTTGACCAGTTTATCATTGCAAAAACTCCAGCTGCTCGTTGGGGAACTCCAGAAGACTTAGTAGGACCAGCTGTATTCCTTGCTTCTGAAGCATCTGACTTTGTAAATGGTCACGTTGTATATGTTGACGGTGGTATTCTTGCTTACATCGGAAAACAACCTAAATAATTTTGTAATAACTTATAAAAATTAACCCTAAAAAGAGCTGTTGCTAACGCAACAGCTCTTTGACTTTAAAAACATTTTTATAAATTAGAAGTTGTCAAAATCTTTTTAAAACCTTTTTAAGACCGTGGGGCTTTGCCCCACCACCCCACCAACTTTCTTTCGTGAAAGTTGGACAAAGAACTCTGTCGGAAACTACGTTTCCTGTCTTGTTGTCGACTAAAGGTGGCTAATCTAAAGTTTTTACCAAAGCTTTATTTTTGCCAAA
>CABVAP010000138.1 GCA_902496345.1 uncultured Eubacteriales bacterium | reverse complement strand
AAATCAAATCGCTCTGAAAATTTTGGCGTTCTTCGCACAAGGCTTTTAAGCCCTTAAAACAGCTGTTTTCCTCAGCGAAAATGCGATTTCCGCTTGCGGATAAAAGTCTGCGACGCTTTTTGAAATCGACAATAACGATAAAAATCAGCTTTTTCGACACTCGGATTATATTTTTTTTACCTTTTAAATAATCTTATATACCTTACATATCAAAAACAGCCTATACACTGTATTTGCACAATTTTGTATAAATTTAATAACACATAATAAAAAAAATTGTGTAAATTTAGATTCATTTTTTCTTGACACGTTTTCGGTTTTAAAGTATAATAATTTATGTTTGATTTGCCACTTTGAAATCCGTTAGCCCCGGATTTTGAATATAGATGAAAACGGAAATTTACTTAAAATTTAAAAACAGGAGGTTATTTTCATAATGAGAACAACATATATTGCTAAAACAGCTGAAATCGAAAGAAAATGGTTTGTTGTTGATGCAACTGATTTAACATTAGGTCGTCTTGCATCTGAAGTTGCAGCAGTTTTAAAAGGTAAACACAAACCTATCTATACACCTTTCCTTGATACAGGTGATAACGTTATTATCGTTAATGCAGACAAAATCAAAGTTACTGGTAAAAAACTTGACCAGAAATTATACAGAAAACATTCTGAATATGTTGGTGGTTTCAAAGAAACTACTTTAAGAGAAATGATGGACAAAAAACCTGAAGAAGTTGTTAAACTTGCTATCAAAGGTATGCTTCCTAAAAATACTCTTGGTAAAGATATGCTTAAAAAACTTTTTGTTTATGCAGGTAGCGAACACAAACATCAGGCTCAGAACCCTGAAACTTTAGAATTAAAATTTTAATTGATTGGTGAATAGGAGGTTATATAAATGGCAGCAGTAAGATATTACGGTACAGGTAGAAGAAAAAGCTCTGTTGCAAGAGTTTACTTAGTTCCTGGAAATGGAAAAATCACTATTAATAAAAGAGATATTGACGACTATTTTGGTCTTGATACATTAAAACTTATCGTTAGACAACCACTTGAATTAACTAACGTAACTGATAAATTTGACGTTTTAGTAAACGTATACGGTGGCGGTACAACTGGTCAGGCTGGTGCAATCAGACACGGTATTTCAAGAGCTTTACTTGAAGCTGATGCTGATTTCAGAGGTGCTCTTAAAAAAGCTGGCTTCTTAACTCGTGACCCTAGAATGAAAGAAAGAAAGAAATACGGCTTAAAAGCTGCAAGACGTGCTCCTCAGTTCAGCAAACGTTAATTATCTTTCGTATATATACAAGGCCGAAAGCTTTATGCTTTCGGCCTTTAGAGTGTCGAAAAAGTTGATTTTTATCGTTATTGTCGATTTCAAAAAGCGTCGCAGACTTTTATCCGCAAGCGGAAATCGCATTTTCGCTGAGGAAAACAGCTGTTTCAAGGGCTTAAAAGCCTTGTGCGAAGAAACAGCTGTTTACTCATCTAGTTTAATTTGCAAAAAATTGTTGATTTTTTGCAAGGCTGTCGATTTTATCGACAGCCTAAAGGCCGAAAGCTTTATGCTTTCGGTCTTTTTTAGTACTAACAATAAAGGACGTTGCCAAAAATTAACGACATAAAAAAATAGACCGTATTTAAAATATAAAACTAAAATAAAAAAAGTTAAGACCTTATGTAAAACAAAAGTCTTAACTTTTTTATTGATACATTTATTTATAAATCTACAACGTACCCCAAGCTTTCTCAAGTAGCTTTACAGCCTCTATAATTTCAAAATTTTCAAGGCCACCAAATCCAAAAATAAAATATTTATCATTATACAACCCGCTTTTTCTGAAAAAGTGTCGTGTCATAGGAATTATTTTTACGCCCTCTTGTCGTGCTGTTATTTCCATTTGTTTTTCTGGGACGTCTGTATTGAATTTTGCTATGAAGTGCGTTCCGTTTAAATTATCGTAAACCTCCATTTTATCCCAAAATTTTGTTTTCTTTAATTCTGAAATTAAAAGGTCCCTTTTTTTCATATATATTTGTTTCATCTGTTTTACGTGCTTGTTGAAATAACCCTCTTGTATAAACTCTGCAAGTACCCATTGTTCAAAGAGATTTACAGGTGCATAGTAGGTTGAAAGCTTAGTTTTCCACTTTTTCAAAAGTGTTTTTGGAAGAACTATAAAAGCTGTCTTTATAGACGGACCTATCGTTTTTGCAAAATCACCTATATAAATTACTTTTTCGTTATTATTAAGCGATTGTATTGATGAAATTGGTTTATCATAGACAAATTCACTATCTGTATGAAATTCAACAATATAACGGTTCTTTCGTGCATTTGCCCATTCTAAAAGCTCTCTTCGCTGTTCTATGCTCATACTATAACCTACAGGGTATTGATGTGATGGCATAACAAAAACTATGTTTACGTTAGAGTTTTTTAACTCTTCCATTGGAAAACCGTTTTTTGTTACGTCAAGGTAGTAAATCTTTTTATCACATAAATTTACTGCCGAATTTATCCTTCTATGGCAAGGGTTTTCAACACCATAAACTGTATTTTTTTCCATAACAATACTTAACATCATTAAAAGATATTCGATTCCAGCCCCAATTATTATTTGATTAAAATTGCAATTTACACCCCTAAAATTATGCAGATATTTTTCTATTGCCTTTTGTAATATTCTCTCACCAAAGTTCTCTCCGTGGCTAAACAAGCTTGGGTTATCCATAATTGTATCCCTATAAAGCTTTTGCCAGATTTCATACGGTATTTTTAAAATGTCTATGGCGTTTATACTAAAGTTATATATATAATCTGGGAGATTTTCGCCCTCTTTTTCGTCTATGTTTCCGTAACGGTTTCTTACATAAAAGCCACTTCTTGGCTCTGACATAATATAACCCTCGGCTGCAAGTTTTTGATAGGCTGATTCTACAGTATTTTTGTTTATCTTTAACTGATTACACAACGCTCTTCTTGATGGAAGTTTTTCATTCTCCTTTAAGTTGCCGTCGTATATTTCCTTTAGTAAGTAATCGTACAATTGACGATAAAGAGGTATGCTACTTTTATGGTCAAAAACTATGTCGAAATCTTTCATAAAAAATCCTCCTTTTTTATGTCACCCTTTTTTATGTCATTCTTGGTCTTATTATAAAATTTTAATAATAAAATGTCAAATGATTAATTATATATGTAACTCTTAATGCGACAAATTATGCAATATTTATATGCTATAATCCAAGAAAAGTACATAGGAAAAAGAAATGGGGTAATTTTTATGGAAAAAACTTTGAATAAAACGATAAATAAACCTTTTCGTAAATCTGAGCGAAAAATGTTTATTATAAACAAAAGATTTGTTGTTGGGATTGTGCTTTCTTTAATTGGTTTTTTTGTGGGAAGAATAAGCGTTTTTGAGGGAATAAACCCTTTTGCAATTGCTTTTTTGGCAACATTTATTTATTCCGGAAAAATATTTTACTCTTCTTCAATATTTTTGATTTCTGGGTTTATGCTTAATAGTGGCTCTATTAATTTGATAAAATATATGATTTGTATCGTTATAATGGCGTTATTTGATATATGCCTGAAAAATCAATTTGAAAAAGTTACAACGTTTGCTAAAAGTGTAACCGGTTCTGTGTCGATTTTTATATCTGGACTTATAATCGCCTTTATAAATGATTTTTCTATCTATTATGTTATTATTGCAATTTTAGAGGGAATATTGGTTTTATCGTTGACTTTTGTTCTTAATCAAGGAATTAATGCTGTTTATTTTACAACAGATGAAAGTAAGTTTGAAAGTAACGATATTATGAGTTTATCAATACTCACTGGGGCTGTCGTTGCTGGCTCAGCCGATATTTATATGGGTAATATTTCACTGATGATTACTATGCTTATATTTATCGTTATGGTTACGGCACACAAAAACGGTAGTGCTTTGGGGTGCTGTTCCGGTATTTTGCTTTCAACCGTTCTTATGATTTCCGGAAGTATACCTATTGAGTATTCTTGGATATTTGGAATTACTGGGGCAGTTTGTGGAATTACCAAAAATATGAATAGACTTTTGACGGTATGTGCTTTTATTTTTTCTTCGGCTATATGCTTTGTTTACGCAAACGGAAATTTACTGGATAAAGAAATTTTATTTTCAGCATCGCTTGCTATAATTTTATTTTTAATTATACCTACTGATTATTTCCCGTCATTAGTGCCTAAAATTACACCTTTACCAGATACAGCTTCTGCCTATATATTGAAAATGAAAGATATTATATCACATAGGCTAAACGGCTTTTCTGATTCATTTGGAAAGCTATCAAGAACTTTTTCTAGCTTGGCTGAAAAAAGAGATACTTTTTCAAAGGAAGAGGCTGACGAACTTATCGATGACGTTTATGCAAGTGTGTGCAAAAACTGTAGTATGCAGGTTTTTTGCTGGAAAAATAGTTTTTATAACACATATCAATTCTTTTTCGGTATGCTTGCTAGGTGCGAAAAAAATGGCAAAATTGATTACAATGATATACCAGATAGTTTCCGAAACAATTGTGTAAATTTGGGTTTAGTTACGGAAATGACAAACAGGTTATTTGAAAACTACAAAATAAATCTTATATGGAAAAATAAAATCGCTGAAAGTAGGGAGCTTGTCGGAAAACAAATATCTGGAATTGCTGAAATAATAAATAAATTTTCAAAAGAACTCTCTTTAGAATTTGCCTTTGATGATACGCTTTCAAAAGAACTTACAAAAAGACTTGCTGAAAATGGTATATCTATATATTCGGCTGCCGTTACGGAAAATACCGATAAAAAAACAGAGGTTATCATAACGCACGATTCTTGTTATGGCAGACTTTGCTGTGTTAAAGAGATAATACCTGTTGTAAATGAAGTACTTGGGAAAAATATGTTTAAAAATATGTACCATTGTAGCATAGCTATTGAGGGGGAAAAAAATATTTGCAAACTTAAACTTGCAGAAGAGCAACCTTTTAACATAACAACGGGTGTCGCTAGGGCGACAAAAGAAGATAGCAAAGAGTCGGGCGACAGCTATACATTTATGAATTTAGGAAATGGCTCATACTTACTTGCTTTATCTGACGGAATGGGGTCCGGAAAAAAGGCAAAAGAAGAAAGTGCTGCTGCTATTGAATTATTTGAGAATTTTATGGAGGCTGGATTTGACAAAGAAACAGCACTTCAACTTATAAATTCTGTTCTTGTTTTGAAATCTGAGCCTAAAAGTTTTTCGACACTTGATATATGCACGATAAATATGTACAGTGGTGGGTGCGAGTTTGCGAAAATAGGTGCTTGCGAGTCTTACATCATATCTTCTGACAGGACAGAGATAATTAATTCTGATACGTTGCCTATTGGTATGCTTGAAAAAATCGATATGCAGACGGGTTCTTATCAACTTCAAGACGATGACATTATAATTATGTTTACTGACGGAATAAGGGACTGTTTTATCAGTGACAGCAACAACCGACTTGAAAATTTAATAAGGTCTTTACGCAACAAAGACCCTCACACTATTTCTGAAACCATACTTAAAACAGCACAAGAGGTTTCTGGTGGACTCTCAAAAGACGATATGACAGTTTTAACTGCCAAGGTGAGAAAAAAGCCTAGTGTGGAGTAAAAATTGGGGTTTGTAGGGGTGAACCTTTTTAAGTAAAAAGATTTTAAGAACTAGTTTTGTGGTGGTTTTAGTTTTTGGTTTATAATTCGATTTTATCGGAAATCTATTTATTTGCCTACGGCGTGGTACTTTTTGACTGCAAAAAGTACCCAAAAACCTGGGGGGTTTCGAATTCCCCCCAGACCCCCACAAACGAGCAGGGGAACACCCCTGCACCC
>CABVAP010000137.1 GCA_902496345.1 uncultured Eubacteriales bacterium | reverse complement strand
TCTCCACCTTACCCTTGACAGAAAAAAAGTGTAACCAATCATTGACACTTTAACAAAATGCCTGTTTTAAACAAACTCTATCCTATTGCTTTTTATTTTTTTCATACATAAACAAAACCAACGATGAATCAACAGAATTTATAATATTATTACCATCGACATCACCAACTAAATAACCGTTTATTCTTTTACCGATATTATATTTCGCATCTTTTTTATTTAATACGTATTTGAGTATAAGCTGTGCGTCTTCGCTGTCAATAACATTATTTTCATTTATGTCACAACAAAGCAACTCTTTGTTAAACAAATCAACTTTTCCGTTCAATTCTTCAAAAATTACATCTTGTGTTGAAATTCCAGAAATATTTTTTAATTGTTTCACATCAACATTCATATATGAAAATAAATTTTTAGGAGTTTTAACATCAAAATTTATGTAAAGGAAATCACCGTCACCGATTTTATTGCTTATCCCTGCACCTGTAATAAAAACTTGATTTTCTCCATAATTAGGATTAAAAATTATATCACCGTTCCAAATACCTTTTTCAACAGAAGTCGGAGTAAAATATTTACTTTCATAATTTAAAACAATTCCAAAGGTTGAAACCCCGTTGTCATTATTAGTTATTTTAACAGGAACTTTTATTTTGTCGGAAATATCAAATTGACAATTTTCAATTCCTATTTTAACTTTTGGCAAATCATCTGTACTTACTATACCACTTTTGCTTGAATAAATAACATCTGATGTTGTTGTTCCTTCCAAATGTTTTAATTGCTTAACATCGACATTTATTTCAGTACCGCTTGTTCCTATATTACCATTTATTTTGAATTTAAGATAAATAAAAGTTCCATTGCCTGTTTTATTGCTTATCCCTGCACCTGTTACAAAAGCTTGATTTTCGCTATAATTAGGATTAAAAATTATATCGTTGTCCCAAATTCCTTTTTCACTTCCCAAAGGTGTCAAATAATTTTTATCATAAGTTATTGCAAAACCAAATGAACAAATTCCTGTATTCCCTGATATATTTATAGGAACAGTAACCGTTTCTCCGACAGTGCCTTTTATGTTACCAACAGAAATCACAGTATTAGAGGCATAAATATATGTTGTCATAAGAGTTATTGCAAATATTAAGTAAAAACAAAATCTTATTATATTTTTCATACTTAAATACCCCCTTACCATTCAACATTAAATCCTGCATATTTAAGTAAAGCCTGAGTTGCGTCATTCGCTGTTACCATTCCGTCACCATCTATATCCCCTGCAACTTTCTGAAGTTCATCAAATTCTTTTAAAAGAGCATAGTTCATAAGTATTTGAGTTGCATCATTAGCAGTAACTTGTCCGTCATTATCCACATCGCCCAAAACAGCATTTTTTATAGCAACAGTTCCATTTTTTTGGTGATAATCAACATTAAAAGTATTACTTCCGTTTATTGTTTTAACTTGGTCAACAGCTATAGCAATTTCAGAATTTGTATCAGCTATATTTTCTTTTACATTAAATGAAATATAAAATAAAACTCCGTCACCGATTTTATTTGTTGCACTTGCATTTGTGACCCTTATAACATTATCGGAATAAGTTAAATTTGCAATATTTCCACTAAAAAACGTTCCGTCAGAAATTCCAACAGGAGTCAAATAATTTTTATCATAAGTTATATTAATACCGAAAGATGAAATTCCTTTATTGTTTTCTATTGAAACAGGAACTTTAATAACTTTTCCTGGCATTGTAGAAATATCTCCACAGCTTATAGTTACTGCATTATCTAAAACATTGACTGTACATTCGGAAGTATATCCGCCGTCCTTTGTAATTGCAACAATAGTTGTCGTTCCTGGGGCAACTGCTGTAATATTTCCACTTTTGTCAACAGTTGCAACAAAAACATCTTTACTTTTCCAAATAACATCAGAATTTACTGCATTGCTTGGTAAAACATTCGCATTTAATTTGTAACTTTCACCTTTCACTATATCTAACGTTGTTTTGTCCAATTTAACGCCAGAAGCATTTATTCCTAAGCTTCTTAAATAAGGATAGCCGTCATTATAGTTTTTATCTATATTCCAAATAGTGTCAAAATCCCAAAATAAATAAGAATCTTTGTTTTTCATTTCCTCTGTTGTAAGTCCGATGTTGTAATTATCGGTAATATCACCTACTTTTGTTTTATCGTAAAAAACATTTCTGTAATCCGCTGTTCCGTTTTGATAGCCAACTATTGCTTTGGCTCTATCGCTGCTTTCTATATTCAACTCCCCGGCATAATAACAATCTTCTACTGTATCGGAACCATAACCAAACAAACCTCCAACATACTCAAATTCACCAGTTATATTCACTCTTGAATAACTGTTGATTGCGTTTCCTCCTACGCCTGCAATACCTCCACAGTCAACACTGCTGTCATTTACAACAGATATTTGCCCATCACTGTAACAATTTACAATATCGGCATAACTGCCCACAATACCTCCAACACAACCGTAAGTAGAATTAACATTAATTATATTTTTGCTATAACAATTTGAAATTTTTTCTCCACCACCTTCACCGGCAATACCTCCAACATAAATGCAATCACCGGAACTATTAGAAATATTCAAATTTCCTGTTGAAACACAACAATTTACATCATCACTATATATTTTGCCTATAATACCCCCTGCATAATTGCAATCTTCAAGTTCTAAAGAGCCATAAAAAACACAATTACTTATTCCTTCACCATGTGCATAACTTACTATTCCTCCAATAACATCGGCTTTTCCAGAAATTTTGCAATCAGAATAGCAATTTGTTACGGTTTTGTAATTATCACCAACAATACCTCCCATGTAGTTATAGTCATAGTTCCCTGCCGCTCTAATATTACCACTTGTAAAACAATTATCAACAGTACCTGAGTTATAACCTACAATACCACCTGTTGTCGTTACACCGATTATTTCATTTATATCAACGGATAAATTTTTTATTGTTCCCGAGTTTTTCCCAAACAATCCCAAATACGAATAATTACTTCCAAGCTCTCCTATTTTCAAATTTGTAATAGTATGTTCATTTCCGTCAAATACACCACTAAAATTACTAATAGGCTTCCAATCATAGCTTCTAAGTTTAATATTATTTTCAAGTCGATAATAAGCTGACTTACTTAATTCACCATTTGCAAGAGCGACAAGCTGACTTTCATCAGTTACCAAATACGGTGAAATTTCCGTTCCCTCCCCTTGAATAGGTGTATATGCAGAAAGCTCAATATTTTCATTTTCTGCAAAAACTTCTTGATATCCACTAAAATTTAACAGCATAAAGGAAGTTAATCCAACAGCAATAGCCTTTTTTAAATATTTCCTCATAAAATACACTCCTTTATTTTATAATTTTTTGCAATTATCATATAATAAACTGTAGTTTTTTTGGTTCGCTATCAGCGAACATATAATAATTATAAATCTTTAGGTTATTTTTGTCAATATCTATAAAATTTTGAGTTCACGTGAATCTAATTTAGTAATAAACTTGCAATATTTATTATTTTTTTAATCTATAACTTCACATAATTTATACATTCAAGCATCGTAATTTACATTTTTTGGTAATTAATGGATATTAATATTTTTAATTTTGTTTATTTATAGTTGTTTATTTCATAAATATTTCAAAATTAGATTGACGTATACGAGAAAATCTTATGATTTGACTTTTTACATCTATTTATGATATAATTACAAGATATGAAAAAATGGTTTTATTAAAGCTTAAATGAGGTGTAAATTATGAACGTACTTGTTTGTGGTGGTGCTGGATATATCGGAAGTCATACGGTTTATGAGTTAATAGAAAAAGGGTTCAATGTTACTGTTGTTGATAGCCTTGTCAAAGGACACAAAAAGGCTGTGCATAAATCTGCCAAGTTATGTATTGGTGATATACGTGATGAGGAATTTATGGTAAATGTTTTAAAAGAAAATAAAATAGATGCTGTTATTGATTTTGCAGCTTTTTCACTTGTTGGTGAAAGTGTGACAGAACCTCTTAAATACTACGAAAACAATGTATATGGAACTATGAAACTTTTGCAGGCTATGAACAAAGCTGGTGTTAAAAAAATTGTTTTTTCTTCTACAGCTGCGACTTATGGCGAACCTGAAAGCGATATAATAAAAGAAACAGACAAAACTTTTCCAACAAATCCTTATGGAGAAACAAAGTTGGCTGTTGAAAAAATGCTAAAATGGTGCGATAAGGCTTATGGGATAAAATTTGTTGCACTTAGATATTTCAATGCAGCCGGGGCATATATAAGTGGTGAAATCGGTGAAGACCATAATCCAGAATCTCACCTTATTCCTATAATTTTGCAAACAGCTTTAGGCAAAAGGGAGAAAATGTTTATATTTGGTGATGATTATGATACTGCTGACGGTACTTGTGTTAGAGATTATATCCACGTTACTGACCTTGCTGATGCCCACATAAAAGCTCTTGAAAAACTTGTTAAAACTAATGAAAGTGGTATATATAACCTTGGAAACGGAAAAGGTTTTTCTGTTAAAGAAGTTATTGAAATGGCTAGAAAAGTTACAGGTGCTGAAATACCGGCTGAAATATGCGAAAGACGTGCAGGTGACCCATCAACATTGATTGCATCTTCTGAAAAAGCTATAGATGAGCTTGGCTGGAAACCTCGTTTTAATTCACTTGAAAAAATAATTGAAACGGCTTGGAATTGGCATAGTAATCACCCTAACGGATATGATGAGTAAAAACAAAAAAGGACATTTGTTTTATGGATAAGTTGATAAGTTTTATTGTACCTGTGTATAATGTTCAAGATTATCTTGCAAAATGCGTGGATAGTATTTTGTGTTGTAGTGGCTTTGATTTTCAATGTATTTTAGTTAATGACGGCTCTACTGATAATAGTCTTGAAATATGCCGAAAATATCAAAAATATGATAACGTTGATATTATTGATAAAGCTAATGGTGGATTATCTGATGCACGAAATGCTGGACTTGCTAAAGCTATAGGTAAATATGTTATATTTATTGACAGCGATGATTTTGTTACATCTGAAAATTTGAATAGTCTTGTAATGGATATTAAAAACGGAAAAGAGTTTGATATTTTATTTAATGATTATACTATTGTTTCAAAATCAGGTGCCATAATAAATAAAATAAATCAAGCGAATACAGAAAAAATAGTTTATGATAATGACCTATTTTATGAAATAATAAACAAAGGTGGGGTTTTGTTTAACTCTTGGAGGTACGTTTTTAGAAGAGATTTTCTTGCCGACAATGATGTATCTTTCAAAAAAGGTTACTTATGTGAAGATGTTGATTTTTTTGTGAATACTGTTATTAAGGCAGGTAAAATTGCAGTTGTTCACAAACCTTACTATAATTATGTTATAGATAGGGAAAATTCTATTATGAACGTTGTTAGTATAAAAAGAGTTTCTGATTTTTATGAAATCGCAGAAAATTCTATAAATAAATTAGTTCACTCCAAAAAGAAGTTTGCTCCACAAATTATTGACAGAATTGTGCAATCTATGATTTTTACTTTGCCTAATGTTTGGGAAGTTGAAAAGAAATATAGAAAAATTGCTGTTGATTGCGTGAAAAGTAAAGCTTATGTTATGAAATATACAACGGATTTTAAATTTAAAATTATTTGTCGTTTGATTTCGCTTTTTGGTGTCAGAGTTGTTTCGTTTTTATTTTATATTTTAAAAGTTATCAGAAGAATTTTAAGAAGATGTAAAGTTGTTTTGAAAAGAAAATAGGCAAATATCCTGTTAGAGTGTCGAAAAAGCTAATTTCAGAAAATAATTTGAAATTTTAGACAAATGTATTTGC
>CABVAP010000136.1 GCA_902496345.1 uncultured Eubacteriales bacterium | reverse complement strand
AGAACGCATCAGGAAACGATAGTTTCCGGCAAAAGTTTAGGTCAAGCCTTTTCAAAGGCTTGTGGGTGTGGGCAAAGCCCACGGTTTTAAGGGGTGGTGGGGCAAAGCCCCACGGTCTTAATCGACAAACCCTAATTTTAACGATTGTATAGCCCGGCAAGGTAGGCAAGTCCGTTGGCTTTTTCGTCAGTTAGTAAGTTGTCTTTAAAACGGAACTGCCAGTTTCCGACAGAAACGCTTGGGGTGTTCATTCTGGCGTATTCATCAAGACAAAGCACGTCTTGAATTGGTATTATTGCTGTGTTTGCTGAACTTGAATATGCGTATCTTATTAAGTCCCACGCTATGTCGTTGCCAGATACATTCAATAAACGTCTTACGTGGTCTTTTGTCCTTTCGTCAGCAGAGTTGTACCACCCTATAGTTGTGTTGTTGTCGTGGGTTCCTGTGTAAACTATGTAGTTGCTATTGTCATAATTATGTGGGAGGTAGCTATTTGCTGAATTGTCCCCAAATGCAAACTGTAAAATCTTCATTCCGGCAAAACCTAACTTATTTCTTAAAATAATTACTTCTTCGTTTAAATCGCCTAAATCTTCGGCTATGATAGGCAAGTCTTTAATCGCCTTTTGTACTGTTATAAAGAACTCTTCGCCTGGACCTTTCTTCCATTCGCCTGTTACGGCTGTCTTTGAACCATACGGAATTGACCAATATGACTCAAATGCTCGGAAATGGTCTATCCTAACTATATCAACTAAGTTCAAAAGATTTTTTATTCTCTTTATCCACCAGTCATATCCAGTATTTTTGTGATATTCCCAGTCGTAAAGAGGGTTTCCCCAAAGCTGTCCTGTTGCACTAAAATAATCTGGTGGAACACCTGCAACCTCTGTTGGATAACCTTTTGTATCCATTTCAAAAAGTTTTGGATTGCTCCAAGTGTCAGCACTATCACAAGCTACAAAAATTGGAATGTCGCCGATTATCTCTATGCCCTTTTCATTTGCATAATCTTTTACATTTTGCCATTGCTCATTGAACTTGAATTGCAAAAATTTATAAAATCCAACTTGATTTTTTAATTTCCTTTTCCATTTGTCCATAGCGACTGTTCTTCTTTCAGCTATGTCAACCGGCCAAGAGTTCCAGCTTGCACCATAGAAACAATCGTTTATTGTATCTTCTGAAATGTTTTTTGAATTTTTAAGGTTATATTCTTTGTATGCTTTATATTCTGGTGTTTCAAATGTGTTTTTTCGTTCGGCAATAAAATGATTTTTGAGTGAAACAAAAAGACTATAATCGTCCAACCAATCAGAATTTTTTTTGCAAAAACTATCGTAGTCTTTTAAAACTTTTTTATTTTTTATTTTTTTAAAATTTTCGTAAGCTTTTTTGTATAATGAATATTTAAAGTCTATAACCTTGCCATATTCAACTTTTGTTTCTGAAAAAGTTGGTATTTCGCTTACATCGCTATCTTTCAATAATTTATCTTCGATTAGTTTATCTATGCTTATCAAAAGTGGATTTCTTGCAAAAGTTGAAAAACTTTGATATGGTGAGTCACCAAAGCTGGTGTGACCCAACGGCAGTATCTGCCAAAGTTTTTGCTTGCCTTTTTCTAAAAAGTCAATAAATTCAAAACATTTATCCCCTAAGTCACCTATACCATACTTTGACGGTAAACTTGTTGGGTGCATAAGTATTCCACAATTTCTTTTCTTCATTGTAAATTCCCTCTTTCTTTAATATCAAATACAAGTATCAAATAAAAACACAAGTCAATTATACCCTTAATTTTTGAATATTACAAGAGTAATCGTTTTGTATCAAAATATGTGATGATTTAAAAATGCACCAATAATAAAATTTGGGATTATATACGGAATTAGACACATTGCACAAATAAGTTATATTTAAAATGCTGAATATATCACATATCACAATTGATATTGATGTGTGTTTTTAATAATTGTTTGATTTGTTATTTAGTTTATAAATGCTATTGACCAAAATACAAAATAGGTGTATAATATTACGCATAAAACATCATTTGAGGTCGCTGACCTCGTAGATTTCAAAATTGACTATTAATTGTCGAAATAAGTAAAATAAAAAATTAAAATTTTTTAATAAAAGGGGTTAAGTTATTTTATCTTATGTCGATATATTTAATATAACTGATGAGAAGGATTAATGGAATAACCTTTTTATCAAGTAGAATGTGAAAGGAGGACAAAGGTTTATGGATTCTAATCCGACTCCACAAGGCGATTCTGTTTCGACTCCTAAGGGAAAATCCAGTAAAAAACCTGTTATCATCATTTCGATTATTGGGGTTATTGTTGTCGCTGCTCTTGTATGCGTCATCATATTTCTTTTAAACCAGAAACCGACAGTTGTTACTGAACAAGTTCCAACTGGTAACTCTGCAAACGGTGTTCTTGCAAACGAAGATAATATTGATGAACTTCAGTCCAAACAGCACGACTTAAATTCTTATACAACAGAGATGAACTCTGATTGGTATTTTGAAAATGGTTCTTCTGCTTCTAGCAACTCTTATGTTAGAAACAACGAACACAACACTAATCCAGTTTGGTTCGATATTCACCTCGAAAGTAATTCTGTTGGTGAAGAGGGCGAACTTGTTTATACATCTCCTAAGATGCCTGTTAAAACAGCTATCAGAGATATTAAACTTGCTAAAGTTCTTCCTGCTGGTAACTACAACGCGATTCTTACATACCACGTCGTTGATGATAATGATACTGAACTTAGAGATGTTTCAGTTGCAATTCGACTTCACGTTCAAAATTAATCATTGAAATTCATAATTTTTAAGGAGGAATTTATTATGAAAAGAAAACTTATGGCTTTTAGTCTCGCAATGGCAATGACAGTTTCTTCTGGAAGTATGGCTTTTGGTGCTACTCCAATTATCAAAGGTAATGCTGGTACATCTCTCGCAGATGGTGTTTCTAGCGAAACAGTTACTGGTGATGCAACAATCAGTTATGTAGATAAAGACATCACAATCGTTGATTTACCTACTTCTAAACCTGACTTCGTTCTTGACCCTCAAGGTCTTTACGGTGCAGTTAATGATGCAAACTACAAGGCTGATGATACTACTGGCACAAAAGATGTTAATGCTTTAGCTGGAAATCACGTTGGCGAAATTTCTGGTAAAAATTATCTTGTAGTTACTAACAGAGGTGCAAATAAAGTTAAAGTTGAGACTACTTTTTTAGCAACTTCAACTGCTACAGATGAAGACACAAAACCTCAGTTTGTAGCAAAGGAAGCTGATGTAGATACTAGTAATACAAAGAATACAATTTCACTTAAAGTAAGTCTTAATAGTAATTTTATTCAGAATGCTGTTGGTACTCCTGCTGCTGGTGGCGATGCTGGTGTTGAGAAAACTTTTGTTAAAAAAGCATCTTCCCCAGCTGTGGCTAGCGAACAAGTATTTGCTCCTGCTACTAAAGGTGTTGCTGAATTTGATAATATTGGTAAAACTATGACTTTTGTATTAGGTGGCGATGACACTTATGCTTATACAGTAAGTGGTGCTGCAGGTTCTGAAACTTTTGGTTATGCTAATGCTCAGGTTGCTGGTGATACTGCTGCAAAAGGTCAGACTTCTCCAGTTTCTCAGGCTTTATACATTTCTGGTAAAATGAACGATAAAGCTGATTGGAGCAAATATGCTGGTGCGGACCCTGCCAACAAAGTTGGTGTAAAAGTTATTTATTCTGTATCTAAAGCTGCTGACACTGATACAGCTAATGAAGATACTTCTGGTTGGATTAAGACAGAAAACATCGCTGGTGGTGGAGTTGTTGCAACTGGTGACGCTACAAGTGCAGTAATTGACTTCACTCCAAGTGCTATTAGTAATGCTACATTAGCTGAATACATCAAGATTAATGATGTTGTTCTTTCTAACGACGCTAACTGGTCAAGAGGTGTTCTTGGTTCTTTAAGTGGTAATAGAATTACATTAACTACTAGAGGTTTAACTGCTGCTGGTATCACTGGTACTGGTAACTATGCTGTTCAAGTTAAAGATAGCGAAGGCAACACATATGATTGCACACTTAATGTTGCTTAATTAATGCGAGTTTAACCATACAATTTATCTAATATGACATTAAATGGTACAGAGGGATTTTATAATACTTCTGTACCATTTTTTAACAAATATATAAATAATTTTTGATAACATTATTTGTCTAAAATCTCTTGAAAAAAGCTAGATTTTATGGTAATATAAAATATATGAATCGGAAAGGAGGTCGTCCAAGTGAAAAGTAAGAATTTACAAAGAATTATCGGTGTTGCATTATCAACAGTAGTCGCTTTCTCTATGAGTGCTATGCCTGTATATAGCGAAACAAAAACGAAAGTTTTAGCTGAAATGCAGGAAGAGAAGGCAGAAGATGTCTTGAGCGTGTCTTTACCTTTTGATATGTCTTTTAGCATTTGTATCGCAGATAAAGAACAGGCAGCTTTGGTTGCGTCAAAGAGTTTTAATATTACTAATTACGGCGATGATGACGTTGTCGTTGTTGTTGACTCTATACATTATGTATTTAATGACGCAGAAAATTGCGAGGCGTCAAATGTGCCTATAACACCAGAGATTATGCAAAAAAGCGATAAAAAACTCCTATATATGCAAATGTTAAGTGACGAGAAAGCCTCCATACAAGAGTTAGTTATGACGGATAAACCGTCTGAACAGAAAAATGTATTTAGCATAGGAACGGGCGAAAATAATACGGCGTCTTTTAGGTTTTTTGGCTCTGCAAACTCTAATACTGCTGTAAACTGGAAAGACAAAGATGTTAAAGTTATCGCAAACTTTTCTATGTATAAAAAAGATGTATATGAAAAATTATTACTTGAAGAAGAAACTACAGAAGTTTCAACTTCTTTAAATCTAGAACAAAGTAGCGAAGTTTCTGAAAGCTCTAGCGAGGCTACATCAGAGGAAACAACAGAGGTTACAACGGAAGAAACTACCGAGGTCATAACTACAGAAGTTACTGAAATCACCGAGCAAACAACCGAAGATATGGTTGTTGATGTGACAGAAAATCAGCCAATATATCCTCTTGATGAGGTTATTTTGGACGATGATTCATCAGATAGTGGTGCTGGTGGTGGTGCTGATTTTAATACATCTGGTGGTGCTATTGAAGTTGGAACAACGGAAGAAACTACTGAGGTTAGTACAGAAAACAGCCAAGGTGGTGGCTCTGATAGTAATGGTGGTAGTGAAGCTGTTTCTGAAGAAACTAGCGAAACTACAAGCGAGGAAACAACAGAAACTACATCAGAGGTTACTTCTGAGGAAACTAGCGAAACTACATCTGAAGAGAGTACAGAAATTACTTCTAACGATGAATTAGACGGTTCAACAGAGGATAGTTCAGAGGAAAACTCTAGCGAAGATGAATCTGTGAATGCCGATGCAGACGAGTCTGGATTGGGTAAAGACGCTAATGGTGGCAATTCCTCTATGACTGAGGCTGACGCTGTCGCTGATGAAAAAGTTTCTGGAGATATGGAAGAAGAAATAGAACCAGAACCAGATTATCCAACTACTTCTGAACCACCTTTTGAGGAAGAGGTTGAAGAGGTTGAAGAGGTTGAGGTTGTCGAAGAGGTCGAAGAGATTGAAGAACCTGCTGATGAGGAAGATATTGAAGAGATTGAAGAACCTGCTGATGAGGAAGATATTGAAGCTGAATAGTGGGGGTTATGGGAAAGGCTGTTGCATTGCAACAGCCTTTTTTACATAAAAATATAAAAAAACAGTTTTTTGGTGATTTCAATTTTTTGGTAAAAAACTGATTTTATCGGAAATCTATTTATTTGCCTACGGCGTGGTACTTTTTGATTGCAA
>CABVAP010000135.1 GCA_902496345.1 uncultured Eubacteriales bacterium | reverse complement strand
GATATAGTTCCCTCGCCATTTCCTCGCTTATTTGCCATTGTTTATCACTCCTTTTGTTAAGGTTTAATGTTTTAAAAGTTGTTATATTGCAAAGCTGTGGAAGCCCTGTTTTAGGGCGACCCAATCGCAGAGGAACTAACCGAACGAATCGTTCTGTCAGGTCATTTAGATAGCCATAAAATAAATATGGTTTTCGTCATTTTTGACGATAATTTACTTTTGGACTTTTTTGTCCAAAACCAAAGGGGGTAACCAATTGGGACACCCCTTTTATAAGTCGTGTCTTCTTTTGGTCGGGGAGAATTTGACCCTAACCGAAGCCCCTAAGTTTAAATTAGTTAGTTACTGACGTCAATTTTGAGTTCAGTGGGACGGCTCAAAATTGAGCCGAAAAAACGGCATTATTATTGATTTATACAGTTTCACAAAATTGTTAAGCTGTAAAGCGTTTCCGAAATTGGAAACGGTGGCGAGTCCTTTTTATGGGTTTGTAAATTGTGATAGTAAAAAAGCTGATAAGGAGTTGTACCTAGTCAGCTTCTGAAATGTTTGAAAATGAGAGCTTAAAAGGGTATATTGTTAATAAATGCTAACTTTGAATTTATTATAAAAATATTAAACTTAATAAGGTTTAAAGTATGTGTGTGCAGGTTCTTTTGGTTTAAACTGTATTCGTTCAATTAAATTTAAGCGTTCTAATTCTTTTAGCCAGTTGCTGGCAGTCCTTTGGTTAATTTCAAAATATTCAGCTATACGATTAATGGTCACCCAACATTCACCAGTATCGTTATTTATAAATGTTGATAAATATAAATATAATTTAAGAGCACCCCCAGAAATTTTTTTCAAAATATATTTATCTCTAAATGATTGAAATATTATAAAAAAACCAAGTTTATAATCAAAGTTTTTTTTTCGCCAGTTTGAATACTCTACTTTGTTTTTTTCTGCTTTTTCTATATTCAATGATAGATTAAAATTTGCTTTTTTCAACTTTTTTTACCTCCTTAATATGAAAAATATATACAAACAAACTATAGTTATTACATATATTAAATTAACGGGTATACAAAAATTAAAATGTGATATATAATAATAGCATAAAAGATAAGTCCACTTGTCCCGCTAATATGGATTACGGTGTTTATGTACTGTAATTGCACAAGTTAAGGTGCAGGCAATCGCCTGAGACACGAGGAGCCTTATCCTTTATTTTTTTAAGTAGTTTATAAGGGTAGATGTTTCTACCCTTATTTTTTTTGTAAATAAACAATCTTATCTTTTATTATTTCAAATGATTTAGTTTTTTCATTTCGCAAAAAACGGCGAAAAGTCCCAGTTACGCAGTCAGCTGCCTGTAAGCCCTTTATTGAAGCAGAGTCATTAAAAGATATATCAACATTATAGTTTTTTAAGTTACTAGTAAGATAATTTAATATTTCATTTTGTTTTTTTGTCTCGTTTTTAAAAAGCATATCCAAATATATTTTTATTGGTTCTTTTGGGTTTGGTAATAGTTTGTTAAATATGAGAATTATCAAATTTAGAGTAGTTTTGCAATAAGTATTTGTATCAAGTGAAAATGTATTATCTTTATTATTTTCAATATTTGTATGTGTCACAAAAAAATTTATATTGTTTGTTGTTGCTAGTTCTGACAAAAACCAATTAATTACCCTTGAAAATTTTTTCTTATACAAGTCGTTTTCGTGTAATTCATTGTTTGATAGTCTTATTTTTTTCTTATTGGCTTTGTTAAATTCTTTTATCCTGTACATTGTTCTGCTGTGAATAACGTCTATAATTTTTGAATTGCTATTTTCATTTAACACAACAGAACCTAAAACAAGATATTTAGGGTCTAAAACGTTTGGCGAGTCGTATGACTCGTCTATCCAGATATAAAGCAAAGTTTTTTTTCACTCCTTGATATATAAATATTTACAAAATTTGATTAATTTTGTATAATGGTGTCAAGAGGTGAAAGGCTAACGTGTTTTTACTTCTTTGGTTCGTCGATATTTGCAGTATTGGCGAACCTTTTTTATATCCTATAAATTAACGCAATTCTCAAACGCAACTTGATTTGTTTTTCCGAATAAACGGAATAACCCTCTGTTGTAAGTATTGTTTACACCAGCTTGTACAGTTGGACAAAAATGTTCAACTGTCGCCAGAGGGGTCCTCTTCTTCTTTTTGATATTTAGGTAGTGCCGTCAAGTCCTCAATATCTTCAAGTATTTTATTTTGCCCCAAGTCGTTTAGCTTGTTAAAGTTAGATAATAATTGTTGTTGTTTGTTTAAAAGTGGTTTAGGTGGTGGGGTTTTATCCCAACCCATTAAATAGGCGGGGTCACATTTCAATACTTTCGCTAATGCCTCAATTTTGTCAATACCCATATTTTGTATTGCTTTTGTTTCGTAGCGTAATACGGTAGAGTCAGAAACCCCCAGAGCTTTGGCAACATCATTTAGCGTTAAGTCCAATTCGGTCCGTCGTTCTTTTATTAATTGATTAACTTCTTTTTCCACGTTGTAACCCCCTTTTTATTATAATAATACAACAAAAATTGCATTGTTGCAATAGAAAAATGGAAAAATAAAAAAATAAATTGCATAAAAACAAAAGAAGCCATTGACATATAAAGACAATAGTGTTATGATACAAATATTAAATTGCATAAAAGCAATACAAAAGGGGTGATATTATGATTAATGTTTTAAAATTAAAAGCTAAAATGGTCGAATGTGGTGTGACTCAAAAGCAATTAGCGAACGAATTAGGGATTGACCCGACTTCACTTAATAGAAAGATTAATGATAAAGACGGGAAATTCTTAACAGTTAAGGAAGCTAACGAAATAGCAGAATTTTTAAAGATTTCAGACCCTAAAGATTATTTTTTTACAACAATTATTGCGTAAAAGCAATAATTGTTTTGTTTAGTAAACTTTTGGTAAACTCTAATAAACTTTTTGTAAATAAGTTTAAAACTTGAATTGCATAAACGCAAAACAATCAAGAAAGGGAATGAAAAAAATGAAAAAAATAACTGAGTATATTCCGACTTTGGACAGTCGAGAGGTTGCCGAAATGGTGGAAAAGGAACATAGCAAACTATTAAGAGATGTAAAAAGATATAGTAAGTATTTTAACGAAATCAATTTTGATTTGGTTGAATTTTTTCAAGAATAAAAAAGACGACCCCAGAGGGTCGCCACGGTTAATATCGTTTAGGGTCGTCAGAACGCCCTACAAGGTAGTCAAGTGATACGTCGAAATAGTCGGCGATTAATAAAATCAATTCTAAACTTGGCTTTTTATTGCAGTTTTCTAAATTGCCAATAGTTGCCTTGGTTGCGTTTAGGTTTTCGCCTAGTTCTTTTAAGGTCAAATTATTTGTAATTCGTAGTTGCTTTAAACGTTCTGCAAATATTTCACTTAAAAACATAAAAAACCCCCTTGACAGTATTCAGATAGAATACTATAATATAAACAAGGTATTCAAATGGAATACCGAAGAAAATAGAAAAGAGGTGTAACGGTATGCCAATAAAAAAATTAAACATTGCTTTATTAAGAGCTAAAAAAGAGTGGTCACAAGAATATGTATCTAAAAGAATTGGCATTACAAAACAAGCATATTCAAATATTGAAACAGGCAAAAGGAAACCGTCATACAAAGTAATAGTATTACTTCAAAAGTTATTTAATCAATCAATTGACTACTTGCTTAGTGACGATACTAACCAAGAAAAGCATAACACAGAACAGAAGAGCAATCAAGAAAGGGAATGAAAAAAATGAAAAAAATAACTGAATACGTTCCAACGCTAGACAGTCGAGAGGTTGCCGAGCTTACAGAAAAGGAACATTACAACTTGATTAGAGATGTTAAAAGGTATGTCAAGTATCTTACTGACGTCAATTTTGAGGTCAGTGAATTTTTTCAAGGATATACATACACAGACCCGACGGGGCGTGCTTTACCTTGTTACCGAATAACACAAAAGGGTTGTGAGTTTATTGCCCACAAGATGACAGGTAAAAAGGGGGCATTGTTTACAGCCGAATATATAAACCGATTTCACGGTATGGAAAGACTTATACAAGATATTGAAATTCAAAGACTTACAGAAGAGGTTGAGGAACTGCAGAAGCTCAAAGACCAGTCCGATGAACTCCAGAGGGTCAAGAACGAAAATAAAGAGTATAAAAAGAAATTGAAATACTTTGAGAATGCTGTCGGCTCTCTCGGGTGGAAAGAAAGAATAATAAAAAAGGTTAAGAGGTTAGCCGAATTAATGGGAACCTCTGAAAATAAGGTTTTAAGCCATTGTTATGGGGTTATTGATAATATAACTATGGTCGATATTGCAAGCTACAAAAAAGTGTATTCTCTTGAACATAGTCTATTAAATTGTTCAACACTGGACGTGTTCGCAAGTTTCGGACTTACAAGGGATACACTTGAATTTATGGTTGATAGATTAACAGAAGTATACGAAGTGAAAAGAGGTTAAAAACGTGGAAAGAATAACAAAAACATTAAATTTAAAAGAGATTAACGAACTTTTTAATAAAAATGCTGTATATATTGAAAATTGCGACATATTCCCTTATGAATTAGCCGTTGAATTGTTTGGGGAAGAAGTGGCAAGCAGAGACACGTTAGAAGGTGGAAGTGATTGGAATTGTTACACTGATGAAGATTTTAATGCCGTATATTACTTATACGAACGAGGTTTTTACAACGTTGCGTCACGTCATAATATTGGAATTTTGAGTAAAAAAGCAAAAAAATAACCCCTAAGACGGTAGCACCCGTCAAAGGGGAATGAAAAAATAAAAAAATAAATAAATAAGCTGTAATCAAATTATATTACAGCTTATAAGAAAATGCAATAGTAAATTTATAGGAGATGTAAAAAAATGAAAAATATACTGAAAAAACCGACTAAGGGTGGTACATATAAATTAACGCTAAATGATAAAGAGGCTTTAAAAGAGGCATACAGCTTTGAAAGCTATATAAAAATATTAACAAAGATATTAAACGAAAATTAATCTTGAAAGGTGGTTTTAATATGCAGAGAATAACCAATTTTGATAATTTACCTATAATGTTAAGCCCTATAGAAGTAAGTGACGTATTAGGAGTAAGCAAGGGGACAGCATACAACCTTTTTCGCTCTGAGGGGTTCCCCTCTGTTCGCATTGGTAAACGTTGGGTAATATCTAAAAAAGCACTACAAGAGTGGCTAGAGTACAAGGAACAAGAGAGCCGAGAGGGTCGAAAGTAGAGAAGTGAGGTAATGAAAATGAAAGAAAATAAGGAAACGGAAAGACGTAAAGCGTTTGATATAAAAATAGTTGATAATTGCAAGTTTTTAAGTATGTCACCTAATGCACAGGGGTTATATTTCAATTTAGGTATGAAAGCCGATAAGAATGGTTTTATAAATTTATCTAGTCTTGACTTGTCTGTATATAAATGTTCTGCTATGGATTTAAATATATTAATCTCCAGAGGGTTCGCCGTACTATCTGGTAACAAGCTAGAAATAGTAAAAGATTTTGAGCATTGGGAACAGATGACAAGCAACAAAACACCGTTATTATAGGGTGGTGAGAAAATGACACAAAATAAACGTTATTACTGGTTAAAATTAAAAGAGGACTTTTTTGACGAAAAGTGTGTTAAGTATCTAAGACGCTTAGACCGTGGGGAATTTCTAGTTATAGTATACTTAAAAATGCAATTAAAAAGCCTTAAAAACAACGGAAAAATCTATTTTGAACGTATACTACCTTGCTATGAAAGTGAAATAGCTTTAGCAATAGACGAAAGTGAGGAAGATGTCAAGAACTGTATTGACGCACTTTTAAAAATAAACGTCGCAGAAGTCATTGACGGGGGAACACTATTCTTGTTAGAGCTTCAAAAGTATGTTGGTTCTGAAAGCTATGCAGCCGAAAGAATGAGAAATTTTAGAGCAAGAAAACGAGAGGGACAACAGTGTAACAATGTTACGCAACAGTGTAACGATGAAACACTGGTGTTCGCTGATGTTAACCGAAGTGACGAAGAGATAGAGAAAGAGAAAGATATAAATAATATATATTGTCGTGCAAGCACGACCGTAGATGATAAAAAAGTTTTAGACATCAAACAAAATCAAAGTTCAGATACAATAAAACAAATTATTGACTATCTGAACC
>CABVAP010000134.1 GCA_902496345.1 uncultured Eubacteriales bacterium | reverse complement strand
CCACAAATAACCCGACATTTGGCAGTTTGTAAGCAAATTAATTTTTATTTACAATCGTTTATGGCTTGTCTAGCAAAAATAAAGCTTTTGTAAAAATTTTATTTTTGCTCACATAAGGCGATAGCAAGACAGGAAACGTAGTTTCCGACAAAAGTTTTCGTCCACCTTTTTCAAAAGGTGGTGGGTGTGGGCAAAGCCCACGGTTTTAAGGGGTGGTGGGGCAAAGCCCCACGGTCTTTTAATCGACAAACCCCATTTGTACCAAAAAAAGACCTTGATTTTTAACTCAAGGTCTTTTGAGGATTTGGATAATATCGAAATTATTCTTCTATTATGAAATCTTTTAGCCTGTTGTATGCTTCGTTGTCAGCATATATCTCAAAGTAAAATCCATTTTCGGTACTTTCAGATTTTACTATTTCACAGTTTCCGTGAATGAAATTTACAAATGCACCTTTTTCGTAAGGAACTAACACTGTGATTGATTTTTTGAAACTTTTTATTACTGTTTCGATTTTTTCTAAAAGCTCATCTATTCCAGTTTCTTTTTTTGCTGATATTGCTTGTGTTTCAAGTGCGTGTAAATCTTTTGGTAAAGGAAAATCTGTTTCTTCTTTGTCAATTTTGTTGAATACGGTTATAACTGGCTTTTCATCGCAGCCTAATTCTTTAAGGGTTTCGTAAACAACTTTTATATGTTGCTCTCTTGCTGGATTTGAAGAATCGACAATATGGAGTATTATATCAGCATATTTGACTTCTTCAAGTGTTGCCCTAAATGCTTTTATAAGATGATGTGGTAGTTTTTGAATAAAGCCTACTGTGTCTGTAAATAAATATTCTGCACCAGACGGAAGTTTTACTTTCCTTGTTGTTGTATCAAGTGTTGCAAAAAGCTTATCCTCTGCAAGAACACCAGCGTCTGTAAGTGTGTTCATAAGTGTTGATTTGCCGGCATTTGTATACCCGGCAAGTGCTATAACTGGAATTTTATTTTTTATTCTTTTTTCCCTTAAAACTTGTCTGTGTTTTTCAATGTCTTTTAATTCCCTGTTAAGCTCTGTTATCCTGTCGGCTATATTTCTTCTGTCTGTTTCCAGCTTTTTCTCTCCGGGACCTCTTGTTCCAATTCCTCCACCAAGTCTACTTAAATCTCGCCCTTGACCAGCAAGATGTGAAAGGTTATATTTAAGCTGTGCAAGCTCAACCTGTACTTTACCTTCGGCTGAATTTGCCCTTGATGCAAATATATCAAGAATAAGCAATGTCCTATTCATTATTTTTGTTTCAAGCAATTTCTCCATATTTTTCATCTGATTCGCTGTAAGCTCATCATCGCAAATTATCCCTGTTGCATTTACAGCTTCTATATAATTTTTTAATTCTTCAATTTTGCCTTTTCCAAAATAATGTGCTTTGTGGATACCTTCTCTTTTTTGAATCATTCTTCCAACACAAACTGCCCCTGCTGTTTTTGCAAGCTCCTCTAACTCATCAAGACAGCTTTCTGCATCATAACCGTTGTTATCATAGTCTATCCCTATCAAAACAACTCTTTCTGTTTCTTCTTCTGTGTTATACATAAATCTACCTCCTAAATTCTTATTTACACAAAAGTATATCATAACGACCTATTTACTGCAAGCAAAACAGTTTCTGTAATTTTATATTAAATTTTTCTAAAATAGTTTGCAACATATTGCAAAAATCTCTTTTTTATGTTACACTCTCTTTAGTGTATGCAGTTTGTTGAAAAATAAAATTAAGGAGCTGAAAACTATGGTTAGAAGATTTACTAAAAAAGTTTGTACCTTTGTCTGCACTTTACAAATTGCTGGGATATGCTTATCTTCTATGGCCTTCGGTGCGGTTTATACAGATGTGCCTTCAACTCACTGGGCTTACGCATCAGTTGAAAGTATCCACGCAAAAGGCTATCTAAGAGATTTTACATCATCAACATTTAACCCTGACGGTTATATTGATAAATTTACTATTTCTAAAATTTTGGCCAATGTCGCTGGTTTTTCTGACGGTGACTATTCTGCTCAAAATGCTATAATCTCTAAATACTCTGCTAAATTTTCTAAATGGAACACAGAGTCTAACAACCAAATCGCTTTTTTGTTATCTAAAAATATATTAACTGAAAGTGACCTTGATACTTTTATGTTATTCTCTGATGACGCTTCAGAAAAATTTAGAGCAATTTCAAGAGAAGAAATAGCTGTTTTCCTTGTTAGATTAATGGGAAAAACATCTGAGGCCGATGCCCTTAAAAATGCAAATTATTTTAAAGATGACTCTTCTATAACAGAAGATAGAAAAGGTGCAATAAATTACCTTAAATCTATAAACGTTATGAGTGGTGGTAGTGACGGACTTTGTCACCCTAAAAATGCTGTTACAAGAGCTGAATTTTGTGTTCTTTTGAACAATGTTACAGAGGTGTTATCTCCTACAGTAAATAACGCTTCTGGAAATAACCAAAATAATACGGCTCAAACTGATAACTCAACACAGGTGAACAATGTTTCATCAGTAGACGGTGTTGTTACAGATGTGTACAAAAATCTTAACCTTGTTCAAATTAAAAAAGGTGATGAAATAACAACTTATCGTTTATCAGCAAACGTTAAAATAACACTTGAAAAAGAGGCCGGTTCAATTGAGTCTATCCAATCTGGTCTTTATGCCTCTGCTGTTATTAATAATTCTGAAATTATTGAACTTTCTTTATTGAAAGAAAATCCAAATAAAACAGAAGATAACAGCAATACAGATACAAAACCAGACAGCACACAAAATAATAACACACAAAATAATAATACACAAAACAACACTTCCTCAGAAATAGCTTTATCTGAAGATAGCTCTGCAAGTGGTATTATTACTAGTTTGAAAATTGAACAATCATTGAAAAATGAATGTTTAATCGGTATAACAACAAAAGATGGCGATGTTAAATATTTTTCTTCAACAAGATATACTGTCCCTATCTATTCTCTTAAAATTGGTGATTCTGTTTATGTGACAGCTAACGAGGGAAGAATAAAAACGCTCAAGTTTGTTTCTAAAAATGATAAAAATGTCAAAATCGGCTATCTTACTGATATTACTGACGATGAAATTACTATCAAAAACGACCAAGCAGACGAAGAAGAATTTTACTATGACAAAGATATTACAGAATGTTTTGATTGTACAACTGGTAAAAAAATAGATTTTGATGACCTTAAAAAATATACAGAAGTTTACGTTTTATACGAAGACGAAAATACAAAAACTATAGACGTTATATTTGTTCTTGACAACTTGTAGAATTAAATCAACATAAAATGTTTAGGAGGGTTTTATTAGTTATGTTGAAAAATATCAAAAGAGTTGCAAAGGTATTTAAGTTATACTTTGATAAGTTCATTAATTCCGAAAAAATTAAAAGATTGAAACTTTTTTCTAGCTTTATTTTGAGGAGAAGAATTTATTGTCAAAAAGGACTTAGTTATGTCCTTAAGTTTTCACTTATTCTTTCAGTTATTGTTACATCTGTTGGAATAACATCTATTTTTACAAAAAACAACGCACAGGCTGTTTATATTAATGATAGTCAAGTTGGGTTTATAGACAATACAGAAATTACTGAAAGTGAATTATATTCTAATGTTACTTCTAAAATTAGCGAAGAAACAGGTACAGACGCACTTATAAAAGAAAAAATTGAGCTTGTTCCTGTTATTGCGTCAAATTCTGATATTTCTACAGAAGACGAAATTGTTAATTCAGTAAAAGACCAGATTTCTTTTTCTATCAACTCATTTAACATTGTTGTAAATGGTGAAGAAATGGCTTGCTTGAAATCAAAAGAAGATGCCGACAAAGTTCTTGAAAAAATTAAAAATGAAAGAATCGGCTCAAAGTCAGATGTTGTTTCGGCTGAATTTACTGACAAAATAGAAATAATCGAAAAGGAAACTGATTCGGAAAACATTATATCTAAAAGTGAAGCTTATGATATTTTAAACAAAAATATTCAAGATACAAAAAAATATGTCGTTCAATCTGGGGATACTATTGAGAAAATTGCAAGTAACGTTGGTCTTTCAACTTCTGAAATTTACAGCCTTAATCCTGATATTAATGAAAACTCTGTTATTCACATCGGCGAAGAAATTGCTGTGACAGAAGAAAAACCTCTATTATCTTTAAAAGTTGTTAAAAAAGTTTCATACAATAAAGATATTCCGTTTGAAACAGAAGAAGTAAAAAACGATACAGAATATAAAACATACAAAAAAGTTTTACAAGAGGGTAAAAACGGCTCTAAAAAGGTTATCGACGAAGTTACTTACGTTAATAACAAAGAGGTTTCAAGAAAAACTTTGAAAGAAACAAATATCTCAAAACCTACAAAACAAAAGGTTGAAGTCGGTACACTTGAGGAACCTCCTAAAAAGGCGACTGGTAATTTTAAACTTCCTGTAAGTGGTACTTTTACCTCTGGTTTTGGTGCAAGATGGGGTACTGTTCACAAAGGTATTGATATTGCTGCACCTGCCGGAACTCCTGTTTATGCCTCTGACGGTGGCGTTGTAACTTTTGCTGGCTGGAACAGTGGTGGATATGGTAATCTTGTAAAAATATCTCACGAAAATGGCCTTGAAACATATTATGCACACAACACAAGCGTTGCTGTTTCTGTTGGTGACAGAGTTGCACAGGGTCAACTTATTGCTTATGTCGGTACAACCGGTGACAGCACAGGAAATCATTGCCACTTTGAAATACGTGAAGGTGGCGTTGCACACGACCCTATGTCTTACTTAGGTGGCAATTAAAAGATTTTGTTGATTTTTATTAATTTTTGCTGACGGTATTAATTTTAATTATACAATATGAAAGGAAAGGCTTATTGTTTTTTCTAAACTAAAGCAATAGCTTATACACTAATTATGAATGAAAATAAAAACAAAACACAGATTATATTTATTATTTTTGGGGCTATAGTTATTATTGGAATTTTAGCTGTTGCTATTTACTTTAGCTCTACATCAAACAAGACTTCAAACGCAGAAGTAGAAAGTCAAATTCAAGAAAAAACACAAAATATTGCTGAGAAGTTTGGTACAATTTCGGCTGAAATTCTTGAATCTGACGGAAAGACAGTTAAATCTGAATATTCACAGACAGTTAAAGATGAGTATGCTGTTTTCCAAAGCAAAGTGGCAGAAATGGGCGAGATTATCGAGAGCAAGGACAAAGACCAAAGTCTTACTGCTGACGCTTATTACGAGAAACTTAGCAAAGTAGTTGATGAGGCAGAAAAGCTTATAACAGCACTTGACGGTGAACTTCATTTAAATAAAGCAGATTTTCAAACTACTTTTACAGAATTAAAAAATTTATTTGACACTATTACAAAGAAAATGGTTTCTGGTGACGGAGTTCATTTAGTTGACCAATACAAAGACTATCAAGCTGAATTTGACAGCATTAGGGAAAGTGTAATATCTCTTACTGACGATTTAAACGGTGACGACACAAAACAGGAATACTATGACAACCTCACTAAAAAAGGTAAAGACATTATTGAAAGAGTGCGAGAGCTTGCCAAAAAAGCAAATGTTGAAATTTAGTTTTTTGTAAAAACAAAAGCCTTGGGCAATGCCCAAGGCTTTAAATGTTGGGGTGTCTTAATCTTTTTAAGACCGTGTGTCTTTGCCACACCACCCCACAATACTTATCAAAATTAACAACGGCACATTCGCTTGCATAAAATCAATTTAAAACAAAATTGAACCGTTTTTGTTTTAAATTGATTTTATTTGCACAAGCTCATAAACAGTGCCACGTATTTGCCGTAAACTACGTTTCCTGTCTTGTTGTCGACTGAAAGTGGCAAAAATAAAGATTTGGTGAAAATTTTATTTTTGCCGAGAGAGTGAATAGGGACGGCAAAGCCGATATAAAGTTTAGGTCCAGCCTTTTCAAAGGCTGGTAGGTGTGGGCAAAGCCCACGGTTTTAAGAGGTATTGGGGCAAAGCCCCAAGGTCTTAAAATGCTACAAGAGTATTTTGGAAAGTTTGAAACCTTTTTGCGATAGAAAAAGGTTTCAATTTCTGTATAATCTAGGCTTTTGCAAAAATTTTATTTCTGCTTACATAAGGGGAGGACGCATTAGGAAACGTAGTTTCCGGCAAAAGTTCTTTGCCCCTCTTTCTTTCAAGAAAGAGGGCAGAGTTTGAGACGGAGTCTCAAGGTTTTAAAA
>CABVAP010000133.1 GCA_902496345.1 uncultured Eubacteriales bacterium | reverse complement strand
GGCTTGTGGGTGTGGGCAAAGCCCACGGTTTTAAAGGGGTGGTGGGGCAAAGCCTCACGGTCTTAATCGACAAACCCCAATTTATCTAATAATTAAAGTCGTGTAGATTGAATTGTATAAGTTTTTTGTGGAATTTTTAGTTTATGCTTTTTATTATTTCAATAAGCGTTTTCTTATCTAAACCTTGTGTAGCATAGATGGAAAATGAATTTTCTCCAGTATAAACAGCTGTGTAAAATTTGTTGTCGTTTCCTTTTATGCAAATTTCGCGTCCGTTTATATTTATGTCTTCAACATCTTCATAAATTTTATAATTGCCACTTATATCGCCATTTTCATTTTGTGTACGGTAATCTATGGTCATATCGCCATTTACATAAGATATTTGAATAAAGCTATTAAATATTAGATTGATATTGTCCATTTTGTATCCGTTTGGCATAAATTTAGGATATTCAAAATCATAACCAACCTTTTCTCTGATTTCTGAAATGGTATTAAATTCTTCTATAAAATTCGAACCACATTCGATATTTTCGTTGTCAGTATCTAAGACGCTGGAATTAACGTTATAGTTATCGTATGTATAAACTTCGCCTATTTCGTCAACAGAGCATTTATTTTTATTCCAAAACAAATTTATTTTGTTTTTGCATAGATTGATGGTAACCCTTATGAGCTACGCTTTTTCGTGATTTTCATCGTTAAAAATTGGCTTTTTATCTATCAGTTTTAAAAATACATCTTGCAATATATCTTCTGCATCTGCTTTATTTTTTAGATAAGTATAGGCAAGCCTTAAAAGTGTATTTCCATATTTATCTATTAAGGTGCTGATATACTCCTTTGTGAACTCCAAAGCAATACCTCCAATCTATGACTAAAATATTATTGTATACTAGAAATAATTTCTATTAATTCTTCCTGTGAAATTTTATCGTTAGAAAAAATTGAAAAAGTATTGTCACCTTTTGTCCAAATGGCACTTAAAGTATCATCATTTTTTCTAACAGTAACATATAAATCGTTAATATTAATTTTTTCGATGTTTTTATAAACGTTATAATCTCCACTTATATCATTATTTCCTAATGCTATTCTATAATTAATTTCTTTTTCACCATTTTTATAAAAGATTTGAATAAAATTATCTTCCATAGTTGATATAGTGTCAATTTTATATCCCTTTGGTAATTTTGTTGGATACACGAAATCAAAAGAAATAGCCTTTTTAGCATTTTCAATAGAGTCATACTCCACAAAAGGATTAGGAATTTGAGTATATCCGTCATCGATTACTATAGGCAATACCGCATAATTAGATAAAGCAGGTTTGAGATGATATTTTTCAGTGCAAGGAAAAAATTCGCAATCATAGTCGGAGCCTATGATAAGAGGTTTTGACGCAGCAATGGGAAATATCATCAAAAGCTGCGAAATCATAATTGTGCGGTATTGCCTATAATATCATCGACATCATCTGCATTTATATTTATAACATTATTATCAATTTTGACATTATCTTCACCTAATAATATTTTGAACATATCAACAGGCACATAAGTTAATGAATTTTTAATAGTAGGAGCAACGCCTATTGGAGTAGGGGCAGACATACCTATAGCAAAGGAAGATGACATATAATAGCTATCAATACCTATGGTTATTGAAGTTTTAACAACACCGTTGTCAAGACTAATAGATTGTTCGCTTTCATTCCATTCAATTTTGAAACCGAGTTTTTCAGCTACAAGTCGAACCGGAAGCATAATGTGGTTTTTAAAGGTGTAAATTTCTTGAGTAGAATCAACATTTTCTCTATTTATTACTAGTTTATAATTGCTTTCTAAATTTGCACTAACTTCTATTTTTGATGTTTCTAAATCATTAGCACAAACTGGGATAAATGTTGCAAATGCAATTGTTGAACAGATAACAAAAGTTCCTATAAATTTTTTCATATAAATTACCTCTTTTCTTAAAATTATTTTTTTAGTTTTTTGTTGAGCTATGGGTTAGAAATAAACCTATATTTTTTTGTCCTTTACTAATAAAACAAATGAGATTATAAAAACGTTACACTTTTTTCAAAAAAATTTTTTTGTTTTTTTAATTGGGGGTTTTAAAAAATTTTTTAAGACTGTTGGGCTTTGCCAAAAGGGCTAAAAAAAGGTCTTAGACAAACTACAACTTTCACATTTATCTAACTTAGCGAATATTATGATATATGTTTTAGAATATATATTATAATATTTGTTGGGAGGGTAAATATTGGGAAAATATGTGATTTCAGGAAATCATAAGCTAAAGGGGAATTTGCGAGTAAACGGAAGTAAAAACGCTGCTTTGCCGATACTTGTAGCGACTATTCTAAATGGTAGTATAAGCGTAATAAATAATTGCCCTGACATTGCTGATACAAAAACGGCAATTGACATTTTAAAAAGTATAGGCTGTACGATTGAAAGGTTTGATAAAACCGTTATTGTAAATTCGTCAGATATATCAAAAAAGGAAATTCCAAGGGAATTGGTAAAAAAAATGCGTTCATCAATAATATTTTTGGGACCTATGCTTGCAAGATTTGGTGAAGTGAAAATATATCAGCCCGGTGGGTGTGAACTAGGGAAAAGGCCTATAGATTTGCATATATCGGCACTTAAAAAAATGGGAGCAGAGATAGAGGAAAATGATGATAGCATAATATGTCGATGTGAGAAACTTAAAGGGTGCGAAATAAAACTTAATTTTCCAAGCGTTGGTGCAACACAAAATATTATCCTTGCTGGAGTTTTCGCTGATGGAATAACTAAAATATCTAATTGTGCGAAAGAACCGGAAGTTTCTGACCTTTGTAATTTTTTAGTCAAATGTGGTGCAAAAATAGACGGAATAGGAACTTCTGAAATAACAATAATAGGCGTTGAAAGGTTGAAGCCGGTTCAATATACAATTATACCAGACAGGATAGAGGCTGGAACATACCTTATTGCAACAGCAGGAGCAGGTGGGAAAATTACTCTTGAAAATATTATTTATGAGCATATAGCTCCAATTGTTGATATTTTGAAAAAAATGGGTTGTAAAATAAAAAGGGATAAGTCAACGATAACATTAAAATCACCAAAGCGACTTATAAATGTTCCTTTTATAAAGACATTGCCATACCCTGATTTACCGACAGACATTCAGCCACAACTTACAGCAATCTCTACAATAGCAAAAGGGATTTGTTTCTTTGATGAAACTATATTTGAAAACAGAACAGCACATATACCAGAACTCATTAAAATGGGGGCTGATATTGACCAAAAAAGTAATCACGAGTTTGTTGTTAAAGGAGTAGAAAAACTTTATGGTGCTGATGTTTCTGCAAAAGATTTAAGGGGTGGTGCTGCACTTATAATAGCCGGTCTTTGTGCTGATGGCATTACAACAATAGATAACACAGGCTATGTGGAGCGAGGCTATGAAAATATTGTTGAAAATTTAATAAATTTAGGTGCAAATATATCTTTAAAAAATTAATAATATGTTGTATAATGATATAGGTATCGGTTTTATCTATTGTGCCGATACCTATAAAATTAATAAGCCTATTTTTAGGCTAAAAGAAGGAATTATATGAAAAAGCTGTCATTTAAAATTTTTATAGTGCTGGGTGTGGTTGCTGTGCTTGCACTCGGTTTTATGTTTTGCCCATACTTTTATATAACAACTATAAACGTTTCTGGAAACGGAATTGTTTCTTATGATGAAATTGTATCTAGCTCTGAATTAAACACTGGGACAAGCAATTTATATATGTTTAACGCATTTTCAGCAGAAAAGAAGCTATTAAAAAATCCATATATAAAATCGGTGGAGTTTATAAGAACTTTCCCAAATACGCTTGAAATTTCTGTTATAGAGCGAAAGCCGTACGGATATATACCATACACAAATACGTTTTTGTTTATGGACGATGAAGGGCGCATACTTGATTCAAAATCGTCTTATACAAACCCACTTCCTGTCGTTCGTGGACTTAACTTCTCTAGTTTTTCGATAGGTGAAAAATTGGTCGTTGACCCACCAGAAAAACTTGATATAGTTGTTAATCTTTCAAAACTTATGGACACATATCAAATAATTGACCAAGTTGTAAATGTTGATGTTTCAAAAATAGATGACATTCATTTACACATAAATAACATAGATGTTGTTCTTGGTGAATTTACTGATGAAAATTGGAAAATATCGGCATTAAGCGAAATAATCAAAAAGCTTTCGCCTGATGACAAAGGTATTCTTGATATAAGCTCGAAAGATGGTACACCGACCTTTACATATTTAACATAATGTTTATGGGATTTATGAACATTACTAACAACATAATGAAACAAATTGATTATTAGTTTATAATATTTATACTTTAAAACCTTTAGTTTTTACGAAAATCTCTTTTTTTTTAGTTATTTTTTTATGTAACTTGTCTTGACAAATTCGAGTTGTTTATGTAAAATTAAATATATTGTGGGTATTTTTTATTGCTCGTGTACTTTTATTCAGATTTGTTTAATTATATACAAAAATTGAAAAATTGGTGTTTATGATTTTTAGTGTATTTTCACACCTTGTGTGTAATATTTATCTTGGAGGGATTATAAGTGTTGGATATAAGTAATGATGACTTCGGCGAAGCAAAAATATTAGTTGTTGGTGTCGGTGGTGGCGGAAATAACGCCGTTGACAGAATGATTGCTGACGATATTAAAAATATTAACTTTATATCTGTAAATACAGATAACAAAGTCCTTGCTAAAAGCCTTGCAAATGAAAAAATTCAAATTGGTATAAAATCAACAAAAGGTCTTGGCGCAGGTGGTCGCCCTGCTGTTGGTAAAGAAGCTGCTCAAGAGTCTAAGGAAGAAATTGCAAGTGCCATTTCAAACTATGATATGGTATTCGTTACTGCCGGAATGGGCGGTGGTACAGGAACAGGTGCTGCTCCTATAATCGCTGGTATAGCGAAAGAAAAGGGTATTTTGACTGTTGGTGTTGTTACAAAACCTTTCTCTTTTGAAGGCCCCGTTAGAATGAAAAATGCGTTAGCTGGCATTGAAGAACTTAAAAAATGCGTTGATACACTTATCGTAATTCCTAACAACAAACTTTTAGAAATCGCTGATAAAGATACATCTATGATTAGTGCGTTTAAAATGGCAGATGATGTTTTAAAACAAGGTGTAACTGGTATTTCTGAACTTATTTTAACTCCTGGTGTGATAAATGTTGACTTTGCAGACGTACATACAATTATGGCAGACAAGGGTCTTGCTCATCTTGGAGTTGGTCGCTCTAAGGGTAAAGACAAAGCGAGAACAGCTGCTGAACTTGCTATTAAATCACCTTTACTTGAAACATCTATTGATGGTGCAAAATCTATAATTGTAAACTTTACTGCTGGTGCTGACTTAGGAATGATTGAAACAAATAATGCTGCCGAATTTATACGTTCACTTGCTGACCCTGAAGCAGAGATTATTTTTGGTACATCTCTTAATGAGTCAATGAGTGATGAAGTTATCGTAACTGTTATAGCTACAGGTTTGACTACAGATGACAACGTAAAAAGAGCAGCTGACCAACAGAATTACACTTCGGCTGAAGTTCAACCTCAAGGGGTTCAAATGCAGTATGTACCTCAACAGCCACAACAACCTCAGCAGGTACAACAGGTTCAGCCTCAGAACATACAGGAACAGCCTGTTCAAACTCAACAGCAGTTCCAACAGATGCAACCTCAAAATGTACAACCGGTACAGCCAAATGTACAACCTCAGATGCAACAGGTTCAACCAAATGTGCAGGCTCAAAATGTGCAACCTCAAAGTGTACAGCCACAGGTTCAGCCTCAAGGTGCTATTTACTATAATGACCCATCATTACAGCAGGTTGCTCCATCTGGCGAAATCAAAGAGGCTAATTTGGGTTCGATAAGAGATTCTGTTAAAGACAGAGGTACAATTGATATTCCAAGTTTCTTGAATTTTAGAAAAAATAAATAAATTTAATGATTATGTGAGTTGATGAAAAAGTGCTGTCGTAAAGATAGCACTTTTTTGAGTTGAAAATTATCTCTGATTAAAAGTTTTAAGATTTTTAGAGTCAGACCACAAGTTTTGTAAACAAAATTTGATTCATTGTAAAGTGGTAAATTGGGGGTTGTAGGGGTAAATTTTTTTGAGTAAAAAGATTTAAAAAACTGGTTTTGTGGTGGTTTTGATTTTGGGGTTATATCCGATTTTATCGGAAATCTATTTATTTGCCTACGGCGTGGTACTTTTTG
>CABVAP010000132.1 GCA_902496345.1 uncultured Eubacteriales bacterium | reverse complement strand
AAAATGCGATTTCCGCTTGCGGATAAAAGTCTGCGACGCTTTTTGAAATCGACAGTAACGATAAAAATTAACTTTTTCGACACTCTGAATATTTAATAATTTTTAACAAAAAAATGAAAGGGGTAAACACAAATGAAAAAAGTATACACAAAGAATGCACCAGAGGCTATAGGACCATATTCACAGGCGATAGTGACAGGAAATTTTGTTTTTACTTCCGGTCAAATTGCGATAAATCCAGAAACAAATTCAGTTGAGGGCACAACAATAAAAGAACAAACTGAACAAGTTATGAAAAACTTAAAAGCCATACTTGAAGAGGCTGGTTCATCTCTTGATAAAGCTGTAAAAACTGTATGTTTTATTGCAGATATGGCTGATTTTGCAGAGTTTAACGAAATATACGGAAATTATTTTACAGGCAAACCAGCTCGCTCTTGTGTGGCAGCTAAGCAACTTCCTAAAGGCGTACTTGTCGAAGTTGAAGTTATTGCTGAAATTTAGGGGCAAAACCTTTTAAAGACCGTGGGGCTTTGCCCACGGTCTTTTACTAGACTATTCCAAATTTATACGTATTTTTCTAGTGTTTTTGTTATAGCATTCTTTCCGGCATTCAGCTCGTTAAAGAAAATTAGTATCTTTTGAAAAAGTGGTGTTGTGCTGAGGTCCATTCCGAAAATATATTTGTCAGATGTTATCTCAAGAACAACATCTGTAGAATTTTCATTGTTGCCAAATTCTAATTTGCTTATTATAGGCTTTAGCGTTTCTATATATGGGTCCGGACTTAGTTCAAATTTGTTTCCGTTATCGTCGTATCCCATTAAATACCTTATCCAACCGGCTATTACAAGTGGAATTAAATTTAAGTCATAAATGTTTAACGTATTTGAATTTAGATAAGTTTTTATTGTTTCGCCAAATCTTACAGAAAGTTTTTGTGATGTGTCACAGGCTATCCTCTGTGGAGTGTCCGGCATAAAATTATTCGGAAAACGTATTTTTAGTACTTCATCTAAAAATTGTTTTGGATTTATTATTTTAGGGTCAACGACAGCCGGTAAACTTTCTTCATTGCTCATTTTCGTTATTAATTTTACTAAAACAGGATTTTGCATTTCCTCTGAAATTTTTGTGTATGATAAAAGACAACCAAAAATTGCAAGAGCTGTGTGTAGTGGGTTTAAACAAGTGCCAACTTTCATTTTTTCTATTTTGTCTACAGTTTCTCTATCTGTAAACATAACTCCTTTTTTGTCACTTTTATCCATTGGAATTTTGCCGTTTTTGAAATCATTTTCAATTACTAAATACTCGGTTTCTTCACCATTTACAAATGGTGCTATATATGTGTTTTTACTTGTAACTATAGGCTCAATATTTTCTATATTGTCGTTTAGTAAAATCTCTGAAACTTTTTCTGAAGGGCGTGGAGTTATTTTATCTATCATACTCCAAGGGTATGAAATATCTTCTTCCAAATATTTTATAAAGTCATTTTCCACAATTTCTTTTTTTGCCCAATTTTCTGCAAAATACATAATTGCATTTTTTAGTTTTGTTCCGTTATGTGAACAATTATCCATACTTAACAAGGTCAATGGGAGTTTATTCGCTTTAAATCGCTCATAACATAATGCTGATATTTTTCCCATATATGTCTCAGCCATTGACGGTGGATTATCAAAGTCATTTTTTACTGCGTCAAAAAATTCTCCGTTTTTATCTTTGAGATTATAACCTTTTTCAGTTATTGTAAATGACGCTAGTTTTAAACTTTTATTTCTAAAAATTTTACGTAAAGAGCTTATATCTTTTTCATTTTGATTATCCATACATAATAAATCTGTTATTGATGCAAGTATCTCTTTTTCAACAGTTCCGTCAGATTTTAATGTTACATTAATAGTTAAGTTATCATATTTTTTTAAACAATCATTTATTATATCATAGTCATAACCCTCGACTGCTATTATGCCTGTTGAAATTAATCCTTTATTTAAAAGGTTTTGGCAAATTGATGCTGTAAAAGCACGAAAAATATTTCCTGCTCCAAAATGTACCCATTCTGGAGCAAGTTCTGTATTTTTTTTGACATCTTCAATATTGAATTTTGGAAGTTTATAGCCTTTATTCTCCCAAAATTCCTTGTTTTTGAGTGTATCTAAATTTAATTCCATTTGAATTTAGTTCCCCTTTCGTTTTGAAGACTTTTCTATTGCTTCAAGTAAGCCGTTTAAATATGTCGCTCCTAATGCTCTGTCAAATAAACCATATCCCGGCATTGATATTTCACCCCAAATTGCTCTGCCGTGGTCTGGTCGTATTGGTCCGTCATATCCTACATCATAAAACGTCTTTACTATTTCGTACATATCAAATGAGCCGTCTGATGATAAATGTGCAGCTTCGTCAAATTTTCCGTCAGAGTGGTGTATTAAATTTCTGATGTGTGCAAAGTAAATTCTCTTACCGAAAGTTTTTATCATATCACATATATCATTTTTAGGGTTTGAACCTAATGAGCCTGTACAAAATGTTAAACCATTAAACTCATCATCTACCGTATTTAAAAGTTTTGCAATGTTTTCTTTGTTGTTTATTATTCGAGGAAGTCCAAATACCGGCCAAGCTGGGTCATCTGGGTGTATTGCCATTTTGATGTTATTTTTTTTGCAAGTGTCTTTTATTCCGTTTAAAAAATAAACTAAGTTTTCAAATAATTTATCTGATGTTACATCTTTATACATATCAAACAACTCTTTGATTTTTGACAGCCTTTCCGGTTCCCAACCTGGAAGTACAAAGCCATTGCTTTTTGAGTTTATCTGTTCAAAAATTGTTTCTGGGTTTATTTTATCAACAAGCTCTTGATTGTATGATAATACAGTTGAGCCGTCAGCACGTTTTTTTGCTAGGTCTGAGCGTGTCCAGTCAAATATAGGCATAAAATTATAACATACTAAGTTAATGCCTGCTTTTGCTAAGTTTTCTAATGTTTTATTGTAGTTTTCAATATACTTATCTCTCTCCGGTAAACCTATTTTAATTGAATCGTGTATGTTTACACTTTCTATACCTTCAATTTTTAAACCGGAATTTTCAACTTCTTCTTTTAATCTTAAAATTTCATCAAGTTCCCAAACGTCACCTACCGGTTTGTTATATAGTGTTGTAATTACGCCTACTACTCCCGGAATTTGCCTTATTTGTTCAAGTGTTACCGAATCATAATTTTTTCCAAACCATCTTAATGTCATTTTCATATAAAGACCTTCTTTCTTGTGATTTTTTCATAAATTAAAATTGTTGATAAAAAGTTTTGTGATTTTAAAAATGTTCTCAAAAAACTAGATACTAAATATATCAGAGTATCGACAAAGTTGATTTTTATTGACAGCCTGATACAATTATTTTAATACCCCATAATTGTTGGTAACCACATACTTACAAAAGGTACATACGTTACAAGCATTAAAATTAAAAAGATTACTGCGTAATATGCAAGCAATGGTTTCATTACATTTTCTATTTTTGTTCCGGCTACTTTTACTCCAACAAATAAAATATTTCCGACTGGAGGTGTAATTGTGCCGATACACAAGTTGAATACAAGCATTATACCAAACTGAATTGAACTCATTCCAAATTGTTCACATACCGGAAGAAATATCGGTGTAAATATCAATATCGCAGGTGTTATATCCATAAATGTTCCTATGAACAATAATGTTATATTGACTATCAACATAATTATTATTGGATTGTCACTTATGCTTAAAAGTGCGTTTGAAATTGCTGACGGTATACCGGTAAATGCCATAACCCACGCCATTATACTGGATACACCAATAAGGAAAACAATTATTCCTGTTGTTTCGGCACTATTTCTAATTATTGTGTATAAATCTTTGACTTTAATTGTTTTATAACAGAACGATAAAATAAGACTATATACAACAGCAACGACAGAACCCTCTGTTGCTGTGAAAATTCCGAAAATAATTCCACCGATTACTATTATTATCAAAAATAAACTTGGAATTGCTTCAAGTACTATTTTTACTGCTTGTGAAAGTGAATTTCTATCTGTACTTCTGTATCCTTTTTTCCTTGCAATAAAATACGCAACAACCATACAAGCAAACCCCCAAAGAAATCCGGGAATATAACCTGCCATAAAAAGTGCTGCAACAGATGTTCCACCACTTACTAATGAATAAGTTATTAAAACGTTACTTGGTGGTATTAATAGCCCTGTTGGTGCTGTTGCTATATTTACAGTTGCAGAATAGTCTTTGTCATAACCTTCTTTTTCTTGAATTGGTCCAATTATAGAACCCATTGCCGATGCTGATGCGACACCTGAACCGGATATTGCCCCAAACATCATATTTGCTATTGCATTTGTATGTGCTAATGCCCCTGGTATTCTTCCTGTTATCAATTTTGCTAAATTTATTAGCCTTAATGCAATGCCACCTTTATTCATTATGTTTCCGGCAAGTATAAAAAATGGAATTGCTATTAATGTAAAAACTGATATTCCTGAAAAAATTCTTTGAGCACCTGTTAAAACTGCTGATTCAAAATTCATTATTGGTAATATTGAACAAATTGACGCTATACCCAAAGAAACCGAAATAGGCACGCCCATTAAAAGCAATATTATTAAAACTATAGCTATTATTAATCCTGAAACTATTGCTGTTTCCAAATCAAAATACCTCCTTTATTTACTTTGTTTTGAAGAACTGGACTTTAATATTGAAATAGTTTCACATATATTTATAAAATTATATATTATTGTTAAAACTCCACTTATTGGAACAACAGCGTATATATATGCCATTTGTATCCCTAATGACGCTGTTACCTGTGTTTTAGTTAATTTTGTTATAGAAAGACCACCATATACAAGTATTAATGCTGAAAAAATCAGTACCAAAAGTTCAACGATTATCGCAAGTATATGTTTGCTGTTTCCTTGAAGTTTATCTGCTAAATATCCCATTCGCATATGTTCTCTTTTTGCGAAAACAAGAGATGCAGAAAGTAATGCAAGCCACGTAAACGAATAGGTCAATAATTCCTCTGATACTGTACTTGGCGAATTAAAAACGTATCTTGTTATAATTTGATATGAACCTATTATTGTTATAAAGACAAAAAGTGCTATACATACAATTTCTAATGCTTTATTTAGATTATATTTAAATTTTTGCAAAAGCTACATCTCCTTTTTTGATATTTCGTTTATTCTTTCATACAATGGCTGTAACTTTGGATTTGATGAGATAAGTTCATCGTGTAACGACAAAACTTTTTCTTTGAACGGTTTTATGTCTGTTTCGATAAATTCAACACCCATACTTTTTGCTTGATTTATTGCTTCATTTACTTGTTTATCCCAATTCTCACGTTCAACCTCTGTACATAGACTAGCTGCTTCATCAAAAATTTTTCGTTCTTCTTCTGATAAACTATCAAGAAAACGAACATTTGCTATTAACATATCCGGTACCATTTGATGACGATTATATGTGTAGTATTTTGCAACCTCTCCGTGTTTGTTATTTGTTAGTGCCAATTCGTTGTTTTCTGCTCCGTCAATTACACCTTGTTGTATCGCTGTATATACTTCTCCAAAACTCATTGGAGCTGCTGCTGAACCAAAAGCCGACATCATTTTTACATTTGTTGGACTTTGTTGAACTCTTATTTTTTTGCCCTTTAAATCTTCCGGTTTCCTTATTGGGGTAGTTGCATAAAAGTTTCTTGTGCCGGCGTCTAACCAAGCGACTGTTTCAAATCCTGCTTCTTCTGTTGCTGTGTATATATTATCTGTAAAGTTTTTATCTTCCATAACTTTATGATATAGTTCTACACTATCAAATAAATATGGAATACTGAATATTTGATATATGTTGTCAAATGTTTCTAAATTTCCTGTGCTTGCAACGGCATAGTCAATTGCTCCTGTTTGAACCAGCTCTATTGCCTTTACTGATGAACCTAACAACTCATTTGGAAAAATTTGAATATCATATTTATCTCCGAGTCTTGACTCTACGTATTCCTCAAATGCTAAAAGTCCTAAGTGGTCTGGGTGAGTTTCTGACTGTGAGTGTGATATTCGTACAATTGTTTTTGAATTTGAAAAAAGATTACAACCTGTACAAAATATAAACGTTGTAATTAGTACTATGGCTATGGGTATTTTTTTCATATAAACCCTCCTTAAATTTTTTTGTTAAAATTAATTATTCTTATTATGTTGAATTATTTCTAAATTATTCTGGTTCACGGAAATCAATTTTTGAAATTATGTACAAAAAATAAGATAAGTGCTATAATTA
>CABVAP010000131.1 GCA_902496345.1 uncultured Eubacteriales bacterium | reverse complement strand
TATTCACTCTCTCGGCAAAAATAAAAATCATCTAAAATCTTATTTTTGCCACTTTTAGTCGATAGCAAGACAGGAAACGATAGTTTCCGGCAAAAGTTTTTGCCTAGCTTTTTTCAAAAAGCTAGCAGAGTTTGAGACGGAGTCTCAAGGTTTTAAAAGGTTTTGACAAACCCCAATTTATCAAAAACTAGTGTGCCTAAAGGAATAACCGTTTGCGTTTACCGTGTCAATTATAGCCGAAAGCACGGAATATTCAGAGAAACTCCAGTACTTAATACCGTTGTCGTCATCTGATTTTATTGATACTGCATCTTGTGATGTTATATCGATTTTAGGGTGGTAGAAAAGACTTACCACTTGACCGTTTGAAGCAAGTTTCTTTATCTTCTCAATTGTTTCGGCACTCTTGTATAAATTTTTTACATATTCAGCCGTTGTTGGAATATAATAAACCTTGTTGCCCTTGTCGTTTAATTTTGTTGTTATAACTGTGCCTTGATTTGGATATTCTTGATAAATTATTTTAAAGTAATGCTCTGCCATTCTTAACTGTGGAATTGTTGCTCCATAATGAGGGAACTCAAATATGTCTGTTTCATAGCCTAATCGCCAAGCGATTGTTTTTGCATTAATCATTCTTTGCTGTTGCTCTGTATATGAATAAGGCGTTCCTTTACCCCATTCATATCCAACAGAACTTTTTTCGTTTCCATATTGATGAGAATAGCCGTGAAGAACAATTTTTCCACCGTGACCTATCATATAATCAAGCGTGTATATAAAACAAGAATTATAAAGGTTATAGTCAAGACTGACATTATTTTTATAGTTTGTTTTAGGGTTTACGTAAAGTGGAATCCAAGCTATATAAAACTGTTGTCCACGTCTATACATATATTCTGACATATACATAAGCTTTTCAAGTTTGTCAGTTGGGTAGTCTGGTTCTTTGTCAAGACCGTCTGCCATTATGTCCTCAAAACGGATATATGCCTCTTTAAAATTTTGTGATGTTACAGCTGGCTGTGTATCCTCAACATATTGTTTTTTGTATATGTAAACCGTATTTGTATTTACATCAAATGACGGAACAAAGTCAAATGGTTCAAGTAATGAATATAAAGAAATATATCCGACACTGTCTTTATATACCATTACACATTTGTTTGATACAGATGGTTCAATTGGGATAAAAATGTATTTTTCACCAATAGTTATTTTAAAGTTGTTCCCCTTTGTTTCAAGATTACCACCTAAGTCAGCAACGGCTGATTTTAACGGTATACATAGTCTTCCGTTACAAAATATCGCATTTATTTGTTTTTTACTTGATTTAGGGTATTTAATGTTTACAGGGACTGTTTTTTCGCTTACTTTAAGAAATGTACCACTTTCGTTGTATGGGAGAAAATCTGCATTTGCAACAGATGTTAAGGCAAAAAGTACACCAAAAAATGTTGCAAGAACAGCTATTCTTTTTAACAGTTTCATTTTTTTGACCTCTTTTACTTTTTTGTTTAAATTATAAAAATCTTGGGCTTTACTTAACTAAACTATTTTTATTTTTACCCTCTTTCAAGGCATATAAAAAATACATTAAGTTTAGGTAAAGCCTCAAGATTTTTATTGTTTCTTTCTTCTTATTACAAAACTTATTTCTTTTGTTATTTTATAAAAAATCATATTAAAAATCATAAGCACAAAGCTAAGTATCAATGTAGCAGAAACCCCAAAAACTAACAAAAGCCCTGGGAACGCATTAAAAAACACTTCTGGTGCTTGGTTTGCAGGAAGATTAAGAATTTCCTTTAAAGTTGATGTTCCGTAAATATATGAGAAAATAGATGAAACAATTATAAGCAACAAATTTATGCCTATAAAAATCCATTGTCTAGTTAAAGCCGTTGCTTTACTGCCAAATTTTCTACATACAAAATAAACAAACTGCGATAAAACTATAGCAGATATTACAATATAAAAGAACACCTGTAAAATCTGATTAAATATATTATCACCATTATCAGAAACAAAATTTCCCGGAAGTTTGCTTTCAACAATCGTTGTAAATGTCGAACTTACGCCAGACTGGAAAACAAGCATAAAAACAATTGCTCCGACAATAGGAATAATAAGCTCTGTATATTCTCGTTTAAGTTTCATAGTCTTGCTCAAAAAGCACAAGAGTACAACAGAAACAAGTGACGAAATAAGTGCTATACAAAGGTAAAGAAAAATATCGCCCATATTAACCTCCTATTTATTTTTATTTACTTTATTTATAAAAATTTCAATTAAAGTGCTGATTTTATAGATTTTATTACATTTGCTGTTTTTTCGTCATCTACATCAACAGCTTTTGATTTTATAACAACGTCATCATTTTCAAGTCTTGGGATAACGTGAACGTGAAAATGGCTAACTGTTTGACCAGCCAACTCACCATTATTTTGAAGGATATTAACATTTTCAGCAAGTCCAGATTTTTTTATTGCCTCTGCAATTTTTTTTGCAACACCAAATGCTTTTTCTGTAAGCTCCTGTGGCATTTCAAATATATCTTTTGCGTGTGATTTTGGCAAAACAAGGCAATGTCCCAAGTTTGCTGGGGCAGCGTCCAAAATAACCCTAAAATTTTCATCTTCAAATACTGTATTTGTTGGGATTTCCCCATTTGCAAGTTTACAAAAAATACAATCCATTTCTAAAACCTCCATAGTTTAAATTTTTTAAAAACATTAAGACCGTGGGCTTTGTCACAAGGTCTTAATATCTTAGTGTTATCCTCTTGTGTAAGCAAAACTACGATGTTCGGTAGATTTTATTTTTGCTTACATAAGGCAAGGACGTATCAGGAAACGTTAGTTTCCGGCAAAAGTTTTCGTCCACCTTTTTCAAAAGGTGGTGGGGTGTTGGGGCAAAGCCCCAAGGTCTTTTCTTATCTTAGATTAAACAGTTTCAAAAAATTGTTTGTGCCAAACAAGGAACATATAAATTGTCCAAATCTTTCGGCTAAAATCGCCTTTACCTTTTTTATGTTTGTCAAGTAGTTCAACGATTTTATCAGAATTAAAATATTTTTTAGCAGCATCGCTTGTAAATGCTTCTTTTATAGTGTTATAATACTTGTCTTCTTTGAGCCATATTCTGATAGGTACAGGGAAACCAAGTTTCTTTTTATTTGCAACAGCTTCTGGAAGTCTATCCTTCGCTGCAAGTCTAAACGCATATTTTGTTGAAACTCTGTTTACTCTATAATCTGAACGAATATCTGACGCAACTTTAAATACTTCTTTGTCAAGGAAAGGTACACGAACCTCAAGTGAGTTTGCCATACTCATTTTATCAGCCTTTAAAAGAATGTCGCCTATAAGCCAGAAATTCATATCGATAAACTGCATTTTAGTAACGTCATCTTTGTCTTTTACTTGGTCATAAAATGGTTTTGTCAATTGTTGTGGGTCATAGTTGCCTGTTGGATTTTTCAAAATTTCCTCACGTTCTTGCTTTGTAAACATATACGCATTTCCGATAAATCTTTCTTCAACATCTTTTGACGCTCTGATGAAAAAGTTTTTACCCTTGAAAGAAAATGGTATCAATTTAACACAGCCAGCAAGGAATTTTCTTATAAACTTAGGCAAATGAGTAACAAGAGAAATATCCATAGGCTCTTTATAAATATTATATCCACCGAAAAATTCGTCTGCACCTTCGCCAGATAAAGCAACCTTAACGTGTTCGCTGGCAAGATTACTTACAAAATACAATGCAACGGCAGCAGGGTCAGCCAAAGGTTCGTCCATATGATATTGAACTTTTGGGAGTATGTTCCAATATTCGTCAGTTGAAATTATTTTGTTGTAGTTTTCTATGCCGACTTTTTCGGAAAGACTTTTTGCATAGTCGATTTCGTTATATTTTTCATAATCAAAACCAACAGTAAAGGTTTTATCACCTTTGAAAGAGGCAGCAACATAGCTTGAATCAACACCACTTGAAAGGAATGAACCAACTTCAACATCACTTACCTTATGTGCTTCAACTGAGTTTTGGAGTACATCGTCAACCTCTGTTACAACCTGATGTAAGCTCTTTTCATAATTTCCGTCTTTAAACATCGGTGTAAAATATCTTTCAACTGTGAGCTTATTATTTTTATAAATCATATAATGACCGGGGGTAAGCTTATAAACACCCTTAAAAAACGTTTCTGGAAGAACAGAATACTGGAAAGTCAAATAGTTTTCAAGAGCAACAGTATTGACTTCTTTTTTAAATTCTGGGTGTTCAAGAAAACTTTTTATTTCAGAACCAAACATCAAGTTTCCGTTTACATTTGCATAGTAAAAAGGTTTGATACCAAAGAAATCTCTAGCAGCAAAGAGCGTATCTGTCTTTTTATCAAAGATTGCAAAGGCGAACATACCTCTCAAATAATCAAGCATATCTTTGCCTTTTTCCTCGTAAAGGTGAACAAGAACCTCTGTATCAGAATGAGTTTTAAAGATATGTCCTTTTTCGATAAGTTTTTCCCTAAGTTCTTTATAGTTATAAATTTCTCCATTAAAGACAAGCACAACAGACTCATCTTCGTTATACATAGGCTGTGAGCCGTCTGCCAAGTCAATTATACTTAAACGGCGAAAGCCCATTGTTATCTTTTCATCGCTATGAACTCCAGCACTATCAGGGCCTCTATGGACTATTCTATCCATCATTTTTTTGATTATCTTTTCCCTATCTTTTATGTTTCCCGTAAATCCACAGAAACCACACATACAAAAACCTCCAGTAAATATAATAAAACTTTTAAAACTTTTAAATCTTTTTTATTTTAGTTAAAAACACTTATTTATAACTTTATCACATTTACAAAAATAATTCAATAATATTTACCTTTTATCAAGCAAAAATTTAGAAAAATTAAAAGCATTAAAACAGCATAAAAACCGTGGGCTTTGCCAACACACTTTAGGGTGTTTATGATTTTTAAATACCCCTTAAAAATTTGTACATTTTTATAAATTAACAAAATTAAAAATTTTACTTTGCAAATATTGGTTATAATGTTATAATAAAATTATTGAATAGTGTTTAAAAACAAAATAAAATTAAAAATCACAAAATGATAGAACACCAGTTTAAATTTGAATTATATTAATTTTGTAAATTGTGTTAAGCTTTTTGTGTTTATTATTTATTTAGGAGGATTAGATATGGTCGATGTAAAGAAAAAAAATGAAATTCTTTTAGAGAGTGGTACAAATGAACTTGAAGTAATGGAATTTACAATAGGTGACCGTCATTTTGGTATAAATGTAGCTAAGGTTGTCGAAATTATGCAGTATGCTCCTGTTACTCCAATGCCTAATTCAAATCCTTTTGTTGAAGGTATCTTTAAACCTCGTGATAAAATTATGACAGTTGTAAATCTTCCTGCTTATATGGGGCTTTCTCCTGTTTCAAATGAAGAGAGAAGTATTTTTATCATAACTAACTTTAATAAAACTTGCACAGCTTTTCACGTTCACGCAGTTGAAGGTATTCATCGTATTTCTTGGGAAAGCATCGAAAAACCCGACCCAACTATCTATGGTGGTGAAGAAGGTCTTGCAACAGGTATTGCTCGTTTTGACAACAGACTTATAACTATTCTTGACTTTGAAAAAATTCTTGCTGATATTTCACCTGATACTGGTATCCAAATTCAAGAAATTTACTCTCTTGGTGAAAGAGGTACGTCAACTAAACCTGTTCTTCTTGCAGAAGACTCTCCTCTTCTTGAAAAAATGATTATGGAATCACTTGAAAAATCTGGCTACTCTAACCTTACTGCTTGTGCTAATGGTAAAGAGGCTTGGGACAAACTTTGCGAATACAAAGAAATCGGTGATGACATAACTAACCACGTTCGCTGTGTTGTAACTGATATTGAAATGCCTAAGATGGACGGACACAGACTCCTTAAATGTATAAGAGAAGATGAAAAGTTAAAAGACCTTCCTGTTATTATCTTCTCATCTCTTATCAACGAAGAAATGCGTCTTAAAGGTGAGGCTCTTGGTGCAACTGCTCAGATTACTAAACCTGAAATCGCAAACCTTGTTACTTTAATCGATAAATACATATTATAAGATTTATAATATTTTCAAAAAAATTAAATTTTTAATTTACGTTATAACTATGCCTATTCTAATTTAAAAAATTTAAGTTAGAAATTTATGGGCATAGTTTGCGTGTTTTTAAAACATATTATAAAATACAGCCAATTGTTATTTTAACATTTCGCATAGTTTGCGATTATTTGTTTATAATATTTGTGAATATCTAAATTTGTATACAATAGACTGTCGATAAAGTTAATTTTTATCGTTATTGTCGATTTCAAAAAGCGTTGCAGACTTTTATCCGCAAGCGGAAATCACATTTTCGCTGAGGAAAACAGCTGTTTCAAGGGCTTAAAAGCCTTGTGCAAAGAA
>CABVAP010000130.1 GCA_902496345.1 uncultured Eubacteriales bacterium | reverse complement strand
GAGCATTCGGCTGTTAACCGAAGGGTCGTAGGTTCGAATCCTACTCGGGGAGCTTAATTCTGGCTCGTTGGTCAAGCGGTTAAGACACGGCCCTTTCACGGCTGTAACAGGGGTTCGATTCCCCTACGAGTCATTTACGCCGAAATTTTTGAAGCGATTTGATTTCGCAGAAAAAATGCACTTTGGTTGCTAGCACGGTTCAAGCTAGCAATGCAAACGAAGTTTGCAAGAATTGCATTTTTATAAGAAATCAGCTGAAAAAAATTTCGTAAACCGTATTTTTTTTAACAAGGTTTGACCTTGAACGAAAAATAATGGTTTTCATAATAAAATTTCTGGTGACGATGCGTTTATGGGACACACCCGTTCCCATACCGAACACGATGGTTAAGACATAAACGGCTGATGATACTTGGTGGGTGACTGCCTGGGAAAGTAAGTGGTTGCCAGATTCAATGCCGATGTGGCTCAATTGGTAGAGCAGCTGACTTGTAATCAGCAGGTTGGGGGTTCGAGTCCCTTCATCGGCTTTTTGTTTGAAATTTTTGTTTTGGGCCTTTAGCTCAGTTGGTTAGAGCATCCGGCTCATAACCGGACGGTCCAGGGTTCGAGTCCCTGAGGGCCCACCATCTAATCTAATTTTAAATAGAAAGTCTTTTAATTTAATATTGTGGCCTGGTAGCTCAGTTGGTTAGAGCGCTGGCCTGTCACGCCAGAGGTCGAGGGTTCGAGCCCCTTCCAGGTCGCCACTAAGATTATTTTACCTGTGATTTTGTCACAGGTTTTTTTGTTTGTAAAAACTTGAATTTTGTTGCTATTGTTGATTTTAAAATATATTTTAGATTAAATTGCAAGTAGTAAAATAAATTAGTAGGGAAAAGATTTTAAGTTTGAGAGTTTTATTTAAGAAACGATGATTTATCTTTCTATATTTATTTGTGGGAAAATTATAATTTCTTATTGATGTAAATGAAAATTAAAATATTATATTGATTTAAATTTTAGATATATAAATATGAAATAGTGCTATGCGAAAATACTGAAAAAATGCTGATTTTAAAGGGATTTTTTGTTGACACTAATAACTATAATTGTTATAATTAGAACAGACTTTTTTCCTTAATAATATATTGGAAAAATATGATTTTCACAAAGGAGAAAATTATGAGAAAATATCTTACTAAAATAATTTTTATAGTGATGATTGTTGCTTTTGTTATTTGCTGTGCTTTTACTACCCCTATAAGTCAAGCTTCTAACTCTTTATGGGCATTACTCCCTCCGATTATCGCTATTGGATTGGCACTTATCACCAAAGAAGTTTATTCTTCCTTATTTATCGGAACTGTTGCTGGTGGAGTGCTTTACGCAATATCATCTGCAACGGGAATTGAAGGGCTATTTTCTATAGTTATAAAAGACGGAATAATAGCTAATATTTCTGATTCTTCTAATGTAGGAATACTTATTTTCCTTGTTGTTTTGGGTACAATCGTGGTACTAGTAAACAAAGCAGGAGGTAGTATTGCTTACGGTAAATGGGCAACTAAACGAATTAAAAGTAAAAAAGGGGCTAGTCTTGCTACAATTGTTTTTGGCATACTTATTTTTGTTGATGACTACTTTAATTGTTTGACTGTTGGTTCGGTTATGCGTCCTATCACCGATAAATACAAAGTTTCTCGTGCTAAACTTGCTTATCTTATAGATGCAACAGCTGCTCCTATTTGTATTATTGCCCCTATATCTTCTTGGGCTGCTGCTGTTAGTGGTACTGTTAAAGGTGTAAATGGTATACAGCTTTTTATAAGCACGATACCTTATAATTTGTATGCTATACTTACTATTATTATGGTTGTCTTTATTGCTTTATCTGGTTTCGATTATGGATATATGAAGCTACACGAAGATAATGCTCAAAAGGGTGATTTATTTACTTCTAAAAAAAGAAACTACAACGATATACAGACACCGAAAAATTCTGACGGAAAAGTTATGGACCTTATTTTGCCGGTTGTTATACTTGTTCTATTTTGTATCGTTAGTTTAATATATACTGGTGGATTTTTTGATGGGGCAAACTTTGTTGATGCTTTCGCTAACTGTGATTCTCCTTATGGTTTATCTCTTGGCTCAATTACTGCTCTTATCGTTATAATCATATACTATATGTTCAGAGGTGTACTTACATTTACAGAATGTATGGACTCTATCTCTGACGGATTTAAGCAAATGGTTCCTGCTATTTTGATATTAATTTTTGCTTGGACCCTTAAAACAGTTACTAATCACCTTGAAATAGGAACTTATGTTGCCGGTATTGTGTCTAGTACTACAACGGTGCAATTTTTGTTGCCTATTATGCTATTTGTTGTTTCAATTGGTTTGTCCTTTTCTACAGGTACTTCTTGGGGAACTTTTGGGATACTTATCCCTATTGTTATAAATATTTTTGAGGGCGACCTCGCTAACGTTAGCTCTACAGGCGATATTCCTGAAATGGTAATTATCTGTATATCTGCTTGTCTTGCTGGTGCTGTTTGTGGTGACCATTGCTCGCCCATATCTGATACTACAATTATGGCTTCCTCTGGTGCTCAATGCAACCATATGGACCACGTTTCTACTCAAATTGCTTACTGCCTTACAGTTGCCGTTGTTTGTGCCGTTGGATTTATAATAGCTGGATTTATCCAAAATGTATTTGTTGTTTTGGGGATTTCTGTTATCCTTATGTTTGCTGTACTTTTTGCGATAAAATTCTTTGTTGACAAAAATGGCGATGATATTATGATTGATGACGAAACTATAGACTAGGTGAAAATTATGATTTCTTATACTGATGAAAAATCTTTCTCTATGGAAGATGTTCAAAATTTATTTTTATCTGTAAACTGGATTTCCGGAAAGTACCCAGAACGTCTACATAAGGCTTTGTTAAATTCTTCTACAGTTTTTTCGGCTTGGGAAAATGATAGATTGGTTGGCCTTATTCGTGTATTAGACGATAGCGAAATTTTGGCCTTTATTCACTATGTCTTGGTTGACCCTGAATATCAGGGGTTGGGCATTGCCGGAAACTTGGTTGAAATGGTAAAGGAGAAATATAAAAGCTATATGTATATTGAACTTATGCCTGAGGAAAGAAAAAACGCTTCCTTTTATCAGAAACACGGGTTTAAAATAATGAATGACGGTGTCGCTATGCAATTAGTTAATATTTAAAGGAAAAGATTTTTTTGAATTTTAAATTTCTAAGGTTAATTTTTATGATAAACGGTTTTTTGATTTTTTGAAATCTTATATATCAAGCTTTGAAAACTGGCGTTTTGCATAAAATCATTTTTTTTAAAATATGTGGAATATTTTCGCTTTTAGGCGTAAATTGCATTATTAAAAAACTCTAATGTTGTTGAAAAATAACACTAGAGTTTTTATTTTGTCAAACAATATATACCCCAAAACATTGATATATACCTTGTTTTTGACTTCCTATGTTACAAATATCTCTAAAATGTTACATATCTATTACAGTTTCAAAAAACACTTGATTATTATTAAAATACGTGGTATAGTAGTTCTTGCAAGAAAAACAAAGGGTTTTGTAATAATAACCGAAAAATGTTACAGTATTATTACATCTTAAAATCTTTATTGACTTTAGTTTTTTACGGTGATATAATACTCTTTGTAAAAGAGGTGCTTGCTTACATCTCTACACACTTAAAAATTCTTAAGGAGGAAAAAATAAAAATGAAAAAGAAAATTGCTATTTTATTAGCTGCTGTTATGACAGCTACTATGGTTCCTGTTACAGCTTTCGCTGATTCTTCTAACAGTGTAAACAAAGTTGTTACAGTTAAAGACGGAGATTTCAACGACGAAGTTTACCTTAAAATTCAACCAGCTGAAACAGTTGAAATGGACGACACTATCCTTATTACTATCGAAAACGGTGAATTTGATGAAGATGACATCAATGACAACGGTGGTCTTGATGCTTACCAGTACACTGCTTTAGGTGCAGGTAATGACTATGACACATTAAAAGCTGATTACAAAGATTACCAGGGAACTTACTCTGATGAGAAGGCTTTCGATAACGTATTCGATACTCTTATGAGAGAAAACAAAACTGTTGACCTTCCTTACAAACTTTCTAGAAACTCTAAAAGAGAATTAGAAGTTAAATTATTCGCTCTTCCTGATGCTTACGCAGGTGAAAAATATGCTGATATTAACAAACCAGCTTACAAAATCCCTGTTCCTTTCACAGCTGACGGTTCTGGAAACGTTACAATCAGCGTTGACGCTAACGGTACTTCAATCAGAGGTGGCGTAACTTATACAGTTGCTAACTCAACTACTTCTAGTGGAGATACTGCAACTAGCATTGATGAAATTAAAGTAGGTAGCGATGACATCGAACTTGGCGTTATCACTATTAAAGAAACTGTTCAGGGTACTTTCAAACCTGGTAAACAAGTTACTTTAAAATTAAACTCTGGTTTTGAATTCGCTAAAAACAAAACTGAAGCTAAAATTACTTCAGGTATCAATACTAACTTTGGTACAGTTTCTAGCAGTGCTATTGATATTAAAGACAATCAGCTTACTTTCACAATGCCTAACCTTGACACAACTAACAAAGCTAACGATTATGAAACTAAAAAAGCTGGTGCAATCAAAATCACTGGTCTTTGGGTAACTCCTGAAGATGATGACAACTACGGTGAAATCAAACTTACTGTAAGTGGTACTGGTGCTGGTATTACTAAAGAAACTATCGTTGTTGGTGAAAGAGGAGACTATGGCTTCCAGATGAAAGCTATTGAAGACCCTACTACTATCTACGCTGGACGTAAAGGTTACGACACAGCTGATAACACTTCTTACAGCGACTTAGAAGACAAAGAATACAAAGATGGAGAAGATTACGATAGTTATATCTCTGCTGACGCTGCTAGAGAATATGATTCTGATGACTATTTATCAGCTACTGTAGAATTCTCTGAAATTACAGCTGATAGCTGGAACCAGAACAGAAAACTTAAATTCACTGTTCCTGATGAAGTTAAAATCTATGATTTCGAAATTGATGAAGAAGAAGATTGTTCTAAAATCCAAGAAGGTGCTTCTATCACTAACGATGGACACACTCTTGAAATCGACCTTAACAAAGGTGGTAAAGTAAACGCTGATGAAGCTTCTAAATTTGAATTACAGTTAACTTTATCTGCTGATGCTAACTTCGAAGGTGACGTTAAACTTGCTGTAGAAGGTGGCGGAATCTCTTCTGGTGATATTGAAGATGTTGTTATCGCTAAAGTTGTTAAACCTATTACTCTTGAAACTCAGACAACTAAGACTAATATGGGTTACCAGAAAATCGATACAGCTGACATCGTTCTTACAGAAGCTGAAGACGGTATCCTCGTTAAAAACGGTACTGTAACAATCGCTCTTGACTCTGTTTACGGTGAAGATGAATTAGGTTTCGCTGATGAAGATATTGATTACGAAATCGAAGGTGACCTTAAAATCAAAACTTTCAAAGTAAGCAAAGGTGTTATTTCTTTCGTTGTAGATTCATCTTCTGTAGAAGCTTCTAAAATTACAATTAAAAACGTTAAAATCGGTACAACTCGTTCAATCCCTTACGGTTCTTACGGACTTAAAGTAAGCGGTTCTGCTATCATCAACAACTACTCTGAAGGTCTTGTTGATGAAGGTGAAGAAAGTGGCGAACTTGGTCTTGGTTACTTCGATGACAACGAAGCAATTAAATTTGCTAACTACATCGACGTTGTAACTGAAACTGGTACTCTTGATAAAGTTGTTAAAGTAACTATCGACAACAAAACTATCACTGTAGATGGCGAAAGCTATGATATGGACGTTGCTCCTTATATCCAGGCTGAAAGCAACTCTACAATGGTTCCTTTAAGATTCGTTATGGTTGCTCTTGGTGTTGACACTGAAAACGTTGGTTCTTTCGACGATTCAAGCAAAGTATCTTTCGATGCTAACACTAAAACAGCTACTATCTTCTACGCTGCTGGTACTAATATGACAACTATTCAGTTCACAGCTGGTAGCAACACTATGATTGTAAACGGTGCTTCTATCCCTATGGAAAATGGCGTTAAAGCTGAAATCAAAGACGGTAGAATGTTCGTTCCTTTCAGAGCTATCGGTACTGCAATCAACGTAAAAGTTGGTTGGGATGCTGATACTAGAACAGCTACTTACAACGGTTAATTTTAACTGATTGTCAGTCTGACTATAGGATTAACAGAGTTCGAAACTCTTTGTTTTGAATGATGTAATATAGAGAAGGGGGCTGTCGCAAATGCGACAGCCTTCTTTTTGCGTTGGGAAAGGAAAATTGGGGTTTGTAGGGGTGAACCTTTTTAAGTAAAAAGATTTAAAAAACTAGTTTTGTGGTGGTTTTAGTTTTTGGGTTTATAATCCAATTTTATCGGAAATCTATTTATTTACCTACGGCGTGGTACTTGGCACCGGAAAGAAGTCCGGACGGCGTAAGCCGGCTTT
>CABVAP010000129.1 GCA_902496345.1 uncultured Eubacteriales bacterium | reverse complement strand
GCCAAGTACCACGCCGTAGGCAAATAAATAGATTTCCGATGTAATCGGATTATAAATCAAAAACTAAAACCACCACAAAACTAGTTTTTTAAAATCTTTTTAACAAAAAAGTTTAGCCCTACAACTTCTAATTTTTTAAATACCTTAAAAAATGATTGTCAATAATCTCAACACCGCTGTGGTTGAGGTGAGCGTCATCTCTAAAATTTTCGTTTGTAAGTAGCTTTTCTTCTTTGTTTATTAAGTTGTAGTCAATGTATTCAATACCGTTTTCGTCAGCAAAATCAGCAATTGTAGAATGAACAATATCGTAATTTTTGATGTAGTCCATAGAAACATTTGCAACAGGTGCAGTAACAAAAATAAGTTTGATACCCCTTTCTTTGCAAGTATCAATTATTTTTTGTAAATATCCCTTTTGAGTAGCATTGAAACTCCAATTTTTTCCGTCAAATTTTCTAAATTGATTTGTTTTGTCAAACTCATCAGGAAGCATATTGTAGTTACAAAAAGTATATCCTTTTGAACGATATTCCTCTTTTCCCTCTTGCTTTGGCGAAACTTTGTCTATAACACCAAATTTTTCTTTTAAATCTTTTTTCCACTCACTGTTTTTAAAAGCAAAATAATCTTGTTGATACTTAAATATATTAATTGTGTATTTTATTTTTTCGCCAAGAGGAAAGACATCTTTTATGTATTGTTTTTCTAAATCCTTGTTTCTCAAAACTTGAAATAACATACTTGCTTGCTTTAATTCAAATTCATCATCAAGCATATCCCAGTAAACCTCAACAACAGCAACTTTGGGACTTTGATAGTTAAGTACCTCAAGTAGTGTATAATACGTTGAGTCTGGGTGCTGTAAAGGCATACCCATTTGATAGCTGGAAATATTTAACGCATTGTCAAAAATATCAGGGTCAAAAGTACAATATGAATGTGATGAGCCGAGGAACACCATATCTATAGAATTTTTTTCAAGCGAATAAAATTCGTTCCACCTTTTCTCATTGTAGGTATTTATCAAATTTTCTGTACTAGCTGCCGAATATTTGTTTCCGATGTAATAAATAACAGGAATAAGCAACAGCACAAAAAAGAATATTTTTATATAAATAAAATTAAATTTCTTTTTTAAATTTTTTTCATCAGTTTGAAATTCATCGTTAGAATTGGAAATAGATAAATTCTCCGCCATTTCCAAACACCCCCAAAGCCAAAATTACGATAACTAAAACATAATAAAAAGCAAATCTAAATATAAAAGGTACAGAATTAAGAACTGTGTGAATTACATTTCTTTTTTCAAAAAGTTCAATAAATAGAAGTGCTAAAACAAGGCAGACACAAATAACAAATTCAAAAATTGAGAGTCCAATGCTGTTTAAAATATCATAAATATATTGAATATCAGTAATTTTTGAAATATCAGAAAATAAGTTTTGAACAATGTAAAAAGCGTCTGATACTGTGTTTGCTCTAAAGAAAATCCAAGCAAAAGCAACTAATACAAATGTTATCAATATTCTAAAAAATGTAAGTATAAAAAATTGAGGCTTGTCCGTTTTAAAGATTCTGTTTTTAATATCGCCAATAACTTGATAAGCACCGTGTATACCACCCCAAAGGATAAAAGTCCAGTTTGCACCGTGCCAAAGTCCACTTAATAAAAAAGTCACCATAATGTTAAAATACTTTCTAATAAGTGAACATCTGCTTCCCCCAAGAGGTATATAGACATAATCTCTAAGCCAGCTAGAGAGTGATATGTGCCAATTTCTCCAAAATTCTTTAATACTTCTTGAAAAGTAAGGTCTGTTAAAATTTTTCATAAGGTCAATACCAAAAGTTTTTGCACAACCAATAGCAATATCGGAATAGCCACTAAAGTCGCAATATACTTGAAAAGTAAAAAATAACGTTGCAATAATAAAGGCGATGCCACCAAAATCTTCAGTAGAATTATAAACGTTATCTACTAATACGGCAACTCTGTCAGCAATAACAACTTTTTTAAAGTAGCCCATAAGCATAAATTTAAGACCGGTTGATATATTGACGGTGTTAAATTTGTGTTTTTCAAAAAGCTGTTTTAATAAGTTTTCTGCTCTCTCAATAGGACCTGCAACAAGTTGAGGGAAAAACATAAGATATAACATAAACTTAAAGAAATTAAGCTCCGGTTTGATTTTTCTTTTGTAAATATCAATAGTATATCCTGAAACCTGAAAAGTGAAAAATGAAATTCCCATAGGTAAAACAATATCAAAATCATTTATAGGATATTCAATTCCAAGATAAGAATAAAGCTCCATAAAGCTGTGGTTTACAAAAACAGCATATTTAAAAATGAACAAAATACCGAAATTTATAATCATACAAAGAGCAAGAAAAATTTTTCTATACTTTTCGGTATCAGAAACATTAATACACCCCGATAGAAAATAATTTACAAAAGCTGAAAATATAATCAACAAAATAAATTCCGGTCGCCACCACATATAGAAGACACAACTGGCAACGAGCAGAACAATCCATTTAACCTTAAATGGCAAAACGTAGTATAAAAACAATGTTATAGCAAAGAAAATCAAAAAAGTAATAGAATTAAACAGCATTTTACTAAACCTCAAATACACGAAAAATTTGTGACACTTATCAATAGTAGACATTATATCATCAAATTTAATTTATTTCAATATCATTTGTTAGCAACAATATCTATCAGTCGCCCTAAACTACCCTTTTTCTGGATATATTCGATAACGTCCCACTCTGATATGATAAGATTTTTGTTTTTATCAGAATTAATAAAAAAGACACAATATCGATTTATATATATCATTTTCATAATTTTTTTGATTTCAAAGTTACCGTCAACATAAAACACTTTAACCTGCAAAATATCTTTAAACAACCCTTTTTTCTTAAGGATATATTTGTAGAAATTAAAAGTCATATTAAAGTAAGTACTGTATTTTGTTTTAAATAAATAAAGACCGATACAAAAAAGACTTAGATTATAAGGGAACAGCATAACTTGTAAAAAGCCAAAAAACATAAACAAAAGACTAAATAAAAAACTTATTTTGATAACTATTTTATTTGAAATGATAATCGGAAAAAATTGGTTCAATATAAGATTTAAAATTCTACCGCCGTCAAGGGGATATACAGGCAAAAGATTAAAAAATGCAAGTAAAAAATTAATCTTGCTCAGAAACAAAAAAGTTTCTGTTTTTTCAAATAATAGAAATAAAATTCCAAATAATATATTTACAAGAGGTCCGGCAATAAATACAGAAAATTTTTTAAAAAATGGAAGAAACTCAATATCTTTTATAACAACCATTTCTCCGATAAAGTTTATAACAATTCTTTCAGTTTTGGCATTAAAAATTCTAGCAACGAATATATGTCCAAGTTCGTGAAATGAAACAAATACAAAAAAAGCAAAAAATTCTTTAAAGAGTCCAAGCAAAAACATAGTACCAAGGAAAAAACAGAAAGAACATTTTATTTTTATTTTATTCAATATAAAAACCCCATAAAATTATTTATTAAAATATTCATCTTGTTCATTATTCATTTGTTCAATAATATTTTCATCTATTCTAAAATCAGAATACTCACTTTGTATAGTATCATTTTTCTTGTTAAATAAACTTTCGACTTTTGATAATATACCGTCTACACTATTTTCAGAAATATTTTCAGATATAGCACTTTTTATATCTGACCTCAATTTTTCAGCCGAATCAACAGTATTAACAGTAATGAACACAATTGCCACGGCCAGTATAGATACAATAGCTTTAAGAGCAAAAATGTTCACCTTTTCATCACTTCTTTGTACCTTAGAGATATATCGTTTTCTACTGTTTCCCCTTTCAAAAGAATTGCTTGACCTATCTAAATTATTTCTATAAGCACGTCTTTCATCAGTAAAGTTTCTTCTTGAACTGTTATAGCTCCTTGTATATGTTCTGGAATTTCGACCATTAGTATTCTGCATATAATCACCCTCAAATTTTCCATAAAAGATTTTGTATAAACATCTATCAACTTAGTTAATTATATTTACAGAATTTAATATATATTCAAAAAATTTTTATCGTGGCAAAATTATAAGCATAATTACAAATAAAACAGCAAGAACATAAAGTATATTTTTTATTTTTCTTTTTCTTTTTCTTCCGGTAAAAAGGTTTACTATAACGTATGATATAATACCAAACGCAATACCTATAGTCAAACTTTTAGTAATTGGTATAATAAACATTGTAAAGAAAGCCGGAACAGCCTCAACAATATCATCAAAATCAATAAATCTTATTACATTAAGCATCATAATACCGGCAATAATCAGAGTTGTGGCTGTTGCTGAAGAAGGAATAATCGCCACAAAAGGAGATAAAAACACAGATAAAAGGAACAACAAACCGGTAACAACAGCAGTAAGTCCGGTTCTTCCACCTTCGACAACACCGGCAGTACTCTCAACATAAGTTGAAATAGTACTAGAACCAACGATAGAACCAACACAAGAGCTTACTGCATCTATTTCAAGAATATGTGGTATTCTTTTTTTTACGTGTCCGTCTTGACTTATTTTGATGTAATTTCTTGAGGCAATAAGGGTACTCATAGTTTCAAAAACGTTCATCATACAAATAGAAAAAACCAAAATCATAAGAGTTGTAAAAGAGAATATACCGTCAGAAAAGCTAGTAGTGTCAATAATACCACTAAAATCCAATTTAAAGAAAGTTTTGGATAAGTCAATAGAATATTCAAATTTTTGAAAATCAACAGCTTTTATAAGTCCAAGAGGAATTGCAAGTATAATACAAACAATTTTACCTACAAATATAGCTCCGTGAAAATGTTTTTTGATTAAAACAACAATAAAAAACACACCAAACAAAGCAAGTAAAGCATCTCTTGTATAGACACTGCCAAAGTCAATAATATCAAATAAAGTTATATTAAGGCTTTTATTAATGGAAATTATGTGAGCTTTTTCAAGACCGGTATAAGCGATAAAAAGCCCAATTCCAGCAGTAACAGCAAATTTAATATTGTTGGGGATTGCTCTGTGAATACGCTTTTCAATCCCAACCATTGACATAATAAAAAAGCAGATACCGGAAATAAAAATAATAGCTAAAGCCTGATAAAAGGTATATCCAAAATTTATACATATAGTGTAAGTAACGAAAGTACCAACAGAAAGGCTAGGACCTTGAGCAAAAGGGACATTTATAAAAACTCCGATAAGTAAAGTTCCTATGCCGGCAGCAATAAAAGCAGCAGCCGTTAGAATTACAAACATTTCTCCGGCAGTTATATTGCCATAAATTATCTGGTCACGTATAATTTCACCGTCAGGTCCTATAACACCTGAAAAGCTACCCATAATAATTTCAGGTACAAGCAAAACAAGATAAATAACTGTAAAATAGTTAGTAATACCAGCAATAACCTCATTTTTAACAGTTGAATGATGCGCCTCAATATGGAAATAATTTTTCAAAAAATTTAACATAGGTTGTAAGCCCTTTCTTATACTATACGTACTCTTTTTATCTTTCAAAATAATGGGTTAAAACATACAAATAAGGACAATTATACCAAGTATAATTCTGTACCAACCAAAAATTCTAAAATCGTGCCTTTTAATATATGCCATAAGGAATTTTATAATGAATATAGATACTATAAAAGCAACAAGTGTACCGATACCTAAAATACAAATTTGTTCACCAGAGAAATTAAAACCAAAATCAGCGACATATTTAGCCACTTTAAGGAAACTCATACCAAACATAACAGGTATAGCAAGGAAAAAGGTAAATTCTGCAGCAACGACACGAGAAACACCTATTAATAACGCACCGATAATAGTTGCACCAGAACGAGAAGTACCGGGAACAACGGACAATACCTGAAACAAACCGATAAGGAAAGCAGTTTTATAAGTTATATCATCAACAGAACTTACTATGTAACCTTTTCTTTTTTTGTTCCAAATTTCAACAACGATAAAGACAATACCATAGAAAATCAAAGCAATAGCAATAGTAACAGGATTTTCCAAGTATTTATCTATAATATCGCCAAAGAGTATAGTAACAATTGCACCGGGGATACAAGCAACAACAACTTTAAACCACATAGAAAATACATTTGCTCTAATAACAGATTTTCTTTTATCCTTAAACTGGAAAGGAAAAATCTTATTCCAGAACAGAATAACAACAGCAAGGATTGCCCCAAGTTGTATAACGTACAAGAACACATTTTTAAAGCCTTCATCTGCCAAACTTGCACTACTTAAAAACTCATCGACCAAGAGCATATGTCCTGTGCTACTTATAGGAAGCCACTCTGTAACTCCCTCAACAATCCCGATAAAGATTATTTTTAAAATTTCAACAATACTAAGCATTTTAATCCTCCTTAAAATTAGAAGTTGTCGAAGACCGTGGGACTTTGTCCCACCACCCTTTAAAACCGTGGGCTTTGCCCACACCCACAAGCCTTTGAAAAGGCTTGACCTAAA
>CABVAP010000128.1 GCA_902496345.1 uncultured Eubacteriales bacterium | reverse complement strand
CAAAGGAAACATAATCCTCTACCGCCTCTATCAATTCATCAGTATAATAATCTGAGGTTGGTCTTTTACTTCTGATTTTCAGATGTTTCTTAAAGCAAATTTCATAGAGATTTGGATTCTTTTTTGAGCCTTGTGAATATGGTGAATTCATCATTCCAACAGTAGCACTTTTTAACTGTAATTTATCTGGTGCTTGTGCAAGAAAGTCTGCATTTATCAAATTGCTTTTACCATCTTGTCTTAATATCATATTAGTAGTAGCAATGGTGAACATATATGATTGCAATTCAAAGCCATGTAGTTGGTTCTTGCGAATGTTCTTAATATCTGGGTCTGAATCTATCTCATCTTTAGTTATAAGTCCCTTTGTTTCTATGATTTGATTAAACATATTGTGCATAGACGCAATAAGAAAGCCTGCGGTTCCACAGCATGGGTCTAATACAGTATCATCTGATTTTAAGCCTACCAAATCACAGAATAACTCTGTAATATGCTTTGGAGTAAGGACAATACCAAGTGATTGTCCATCTCCACCACTATAGCTCATAAACTCACCATAGAATCTACCAAGATAATCCTCAGCAGAACGTGTATATTTAATACACCTATAGATATGTTCATATAAAAACTCAGTATAATGTTTTAATGGTGTTTTCCCAAGGGTAGCATTAACTTCATTTAAAATAGTAGTATCTTTGATAATTGCAAACTGGCTTAATATCTTATCTCTCTTTACTTCTGGTTTAACATCCGCCCTTTTAAGATTCGCTTCAATAGCCTCGTATATCTTTTGGCCATCAGTTTTGGTTTGGTCTGCATTAAGACTATCTATATTGAAATTTTTGTGTTCTGCTTCATTTAAAGCCAAGAGAATACCAGATACAACAAGCGGCTTGTCAATGTCTTTAAGATTACCATAGTTGCGTAAATCCTCGTGTAGTGTAGCAGCATCTTTTAGTATTTCTGCGGTTTCTTTTTCTGTATCAGTCTTTTCTTGCAATACTTCTTTAGTATAGTACTCTTCAATATTTTTATCGTTAAAGAAGATAAAGGATTCCACCTCCGGTAACTCTCTGTAATATTCAGTATCCTCAACATAAATCGGACTTATTTTATGACGCTTCTCATTACCTGAAATACCGAAAGCGATTGCTTTTTTTGTAGTTAGTATTTTTGATGACATGCTGTGCATAGAATAAAGCACCATTTAAGGCATAGTCTTGTACCGCATTTATTTCCATGCTAATTATGGTGCCATCTAATTTAACATGTTTAGCAAGGTCTGCTTTGTCCTCAATATTTCAAGTCAAGATGTTTCAGCTGAAGAATTGCTTTTTTTATCAAGAGAGCATTGGAAAATAGAAAGTATGCATTGGATGTTAGATGTTGTATTATCAGAAGATAAGAGTCGTTTTTGGAATGAAAATGCTCATATAACTCTGAATATATTACGTAAATATGCATTACTTTTACATAAACAATATATAGCAACTCTACCTAAAAATATATCTGTTAAGAAAAATATGCTAAATTGTTTAATGAAGGATTCGCTTTTATTAAAGGTACTTGTCAACGATAATTTTATGAAATGAACATGAAAATGCACAAATTTATGTTGACTTTTTCACAAAATTCGACTATAATTTTTATATGTAATTGTGAAATATTGCTATTATTAAAAAAGTATACTTTTTCAGCAATTCGAGGGGGTGATTTGTATAAAAAATTTTTAAGGATACACTGATTAATAGCACACGAAAAATTTTTTTAGGGACGTACTGATTGATGGCGTACTCAAAATTTCCATAATTTTAGTCCGTTCAATTTTTGTCTTAAAAAAGGCTATTCACTAATCAGTACTGAGTCAGAAATACTGATTAATTTTTGATAACCAACAATTAATCAGCATTTCCTTAAGTCTGTTGTTTAATACATCAACATTAAAAATATGTATTTTATTCTTTTTAAGGGAGAAAGAAAAAATCACAATTACTTAAAAATAAATTAGGTAATTGCGAAACTCACTAAGCTTGTTCGGAATCTTGATTAAAAACAAGGATGCATTCGTGTAAAGCACGAATTCAGGAATGAAATGTGGATAATCGGGTATTTTAGGCGCACTTTAATAAGCCTCTGGCTTTATGGAGTTGGTAAGCCCTAAGCTATGAAAGTTTTTAAACTTCTGATGTATTGGCGCTGATTAATTTTATCTGCCACAACTACAGTTAATAACTGTGATATACCTGCTAAAAGTAAATCGGCATGAATTGTTTTCTCATTCGTGGTTTTACGATTAGCTACGCAGAGGCAGTCTTTGAAATGATTAATTGATTTTTCAACATTTACTCTGATTTTATAAGTTTCATCCCATTCCTTTGAGCCACGCTCTACGCCGGGGTAAGCTCTCAGATTCCTTTCGGGATAAACATAAATCATTCTTCCACAGGAAGAGGTTGTACATGGGTTATCACAGTGGCACACCCGTCGTTTTGATTTATCTTCCCGATTGTATTCCCACTTCATCTTGGGACATACGAATTTCATGGTTGGTAGCTTACTTTTTAAGTGCGACTTACTACCTTCTCGTTTCATAGGAAGTGAAGAATCATGAGGACAGCAGGGTATACCATTTTCATTGAAGGTGTAATCTACGTTATCTAGTGAAAGTTTTACCTTTAAAGGGATAAATGCCTTTTGAAATTTAAAATCTTCAAACAAGGATTTGTAGATTTCAATAGTATCAAAGGCGGCATCACCAAGAAAAATCTTAGGATTAATAAGAGGATGACGATTTTTGAAATCTTTAAGGGTTGGAATCAAAGCTTTCGAATCGGCAAGTGATTTATCTTCATCAGGAGATTTTGATTTCTTTTCAACAATGATGTCGGGATGAGAATTAAGATAATCCTTGTTATAAAAATCAATGGAGCGAACAATGCCAAGTCCATTGGTCATAATGCCAAATTTGTAAGCATAGCAGAAATGACCATTCACATACTGTTGCTTCACTTCGTGGTTAGCAGCGGCAGATGTAGGCATAGAGGCATAGGCTGCCTTGTAAGGGTCATAAGAATCATTTAAGTTTTGAGATTTCGCATAGGCTTTAAGCTGTTTGATGATACGATTGGCGTATTTAGGGTTGTTTTCAGTAACATATGCTTCAATACCAGAAGTATCAAACAGAAGCATTGAAGAAAGATTTTTATCAATGTCTTGGCATATTGGTTCAGTGACATCTACGAGATTGTCAAAAACAGATTGTAAGTCCTCTAAAAAGTCCTGTTTAAAGCGAGTGATTTTAGATGCATCAGGAACTTTAGTAAAGCCACAAAATTCTCTCAGGTGTCTGGAATAATGAAGAAAGATTAACAGGAGAGAATCTGTTGGAATAGAAAAGAGACGTTGAATAATCAAAGCCCAAAGCATGGCATTCAAAGGATACTTACGATTTCTTCCAGTGGATGCATAGTAATGCCTTTTAAAAGAAATCGGAACAATTTCATCAAGGTCAATGTGGTTTTCAAGAAGAGTAAGAAACTTAGGCTTGTCGGAATCAAAAATTTTCTGACAATCTTCAAAAATATCTTCCAAAGTGAGTTGTTTGTATGTTATCATATAAGTATATCTCCTTTAGGTGGATTGGTTAATAGTTTTTGGGCAACTCTATTTTACCATAAACCTTGAGGAGATATTTTATTTTTTTAACAAAAAATATCGTATTTATGCGGATTGTGGCGTTTCGCAAACGCCTATAAAAATAAATTTATAAAAGGAGATAAAAATGGATTCCGATAATAATGAATATCAAATAATGATTCAAAACGATGAAATAAACGAAGAAAGAATCAAAAATATTTGTCAAGAAATCGAAAAAATAAATTATTTTGCATTACCGGAAAAGAATGATTTTAATAATAATTTGAATATTGCAAATCAATGGATTGAAGAATGCGAAAAGAGCAAGGAACTTGAAATAATAGAAGAATACGCAAAAAATCTTATAATAGCAAGTTCATCTTTTTTAGCAATAATACTTACAATTTTTGCAATAGTTGCAACCATTACAAGTGTTATGATTCCTAAAGATAATTTAATTTGTGGGTTTATAATACTTGGGATAATTATTTTTGCAGCAATTTGGCTTTTATTTATTATGTATAAGAGAATTTTTCGTGCAAGAATTGTTTGTTTATGTTGTATGATGAAAAAGGAGGAAAAAGAATGAAATTAAAGCGATTTACGAGCATTATAATTTCTTTGTTTACAACAATTGCTTCTGTGGGAATGTGCTTTGCACAAGAAACAATAAGCACAGAAAATTTAACTGCTACTACAGATATAAAACTTGGTGATTATGTTAAATTAGGTAATTTCCATAATGAAGATATTGTATGGAGATGTGTAAGTTTTGAAAAAATTGTTGGATATGATAATGAGGGTAATCCCATAACAGATGCTACACAGACATCTGATGAATATAAAGAAGGATATCTACCTCTTATGTTTAGTGATAAGATTATTGATATTAAAATGTATGATGCAGCAGGAACTAATCTTTCTGGAAGTCACATAAGAGGTGCAGAGAATCAATCCTATGGAGCACTTACTTATTATAATATAGGTAATAACAAAGTTTCTGATATTTTTAATGAATATTCAGATGAAACAGGAACATATTATAAGTTAAAACCGGAGTATTATACAAAATATTTAGGCAGACCTAATCATGGTTCGCCTTATTGGGGCGATAGCAATATCAGAGATTGGTTGAATTCAAATAATAGTGCCGGAATGATTAATTGGAGTTGTGGAAATCCACCTAAATATATCAAACCTTCTCCAAATTATCCGGATTTTTCAAAACTTGATTATGACAACGAACAAGGTTTTCTTAGATATTTTTCTGATAAAGAAAAAAATATTATAAAAAAAGTATCTCACAGAGTACATTTATCTGAAGATGAGTACATTGACTTAAGATTTAAAAATAGCTTAGGATATGAAAATCATATTGATTGTCATACTAATTCAGGCTTCTCTGATTATTGTCAATATGAATTCGGATATGAAACATTTGAAAAGATAGCTGGATATGAACACAACAAAGGCATAAATGATGCAGTTAAGGATTATGATTCTTTACCCTGTGAATATTTTGCGGATAAAATGTTTTTAATCGATAAAATGCAGTTATGTAATATTTATAATAATTTTGGAGAGGATTTTTCTCGTGGCGAGGTGGCGCGTTATTTAATAACTGATGAAAAATATCATCTTGAAAGTTATCATGATGCTCACCCCGATATTGATTTAGAAAATATTAATGATAAAAAGGAAATATCGCGTTTACTTAATATTTCTGGATATTATATAGCTTGTTTTGAAGATAATCGTTGTGAAAATGATAACTGGATAAATTCACAAGCAGTATCTGTATCAATTCACAATGGTTATTATCCTAATTATCCTAAGTTAGGTTCTTGGACAGGTGTTAAAAGACCTGATGGTATCCGTCCTGCATTCTATATGGATTTCAAGCAAGTAGAGATTAATAGCGGTGATGGCAGTAAAGAAAATCCGTTTGTTCTTAATTCTTTAGAAAACGAAGAAGATACAAATAACGCAAGCTTTGTTGTTGATGCGGAAAAGGGTGCATTGACAGGGTGCAATTCTGATAGTGAAATTGTTGCAATTCCCGATGTGATTGACGGGGTTGAGATTAAGGCGATTAGTGCGGGGGCATTTAAGAATAGTAATGTTAAGTATGTTAAACTTCCTGACGGGGTTGAGGTGATTGAAGAAGGTGCTTTTGAAAGTGATGTGGCATTTTTCTGCAATATTGCGTCAAAGGCAGAGGAATTTTTAAAGGTCAAGGGTATTGCGTATAGTCTTGTAGGAGATGCCGATGATGACAAGGTGTATTCGGCAACAGATGCAGAAATAATTCTTGCAAATGTCTTAAACTCCAATGATGTATCAGCGTTTAAGGGTAACGGACAAAAGGCAGTTTATTTTATTGACAATTCCGACAAGCCCGATGCAACAACAGCCGCAAAGGTTCTTGCAAAAGCATTAAACATAGAATTTAAATTCTAATAGCGGAAAATAATAAGTAAATAAGGCAAGGAAATTGAACAAAAACAGGACGGCTGTATAAGTAAGTAGCCGTCTTGTTTTTTGTGTATTTAAGGAAATGCTAAGAACGCACTAATTAAAGGAATGCTGATGAATTGTCTATTTTCAAAAAATTTAATGCATTTCCGCCCCATCACTTATTAGCATTGAACACTCAACCTTCATGGGATGCCGAAAACAAAGTTGCTAAAATCTCATATAATGGACACTACGCAGAGTGTGTTCAAGGCTCAGATAAAGTGATTTTAGATGGAAGTACAACAAAGAAATCAGCAGTTCCTACAATCAACCATAACTCAAGAGTGTATCTCCCACTTCGTACTTTAAGCGAAAGCCTTGGATTAAATGTTTCCTATGATGCAAATACAAAAAATGTATACATCACAACAACATCAGCCCAACAACCACAACCCCCACAGCTCCAAATCGAGAATAAATATAACGTAACAGTTCCT
>CABVAP010000127.1 GCA_902496345.1 uncultured Eubacteriales bacterium | reverse complement strand
ATTTGCAAAAAATCGTTGATTTTTTTGCAAGGCTGTCGACTTTATCGACAGCCTTGAGGTTTATTTTTCAAGATATTTTATTTTCTCATCATATCAAAAGGTTTAACTTTTCTATCAACTTTCAATTTTATAATCTGTTGAGGGTGAGGAGCTTCTGAAATTTGTACACCGTCTTTGTCATACATTTCTTCAACAACCATAGAAAAAGTTTCATCTTTTGCACATAAAAATTCGATATTATCGCCAACAACGAATTTATTTCTTTGTTCGATTGTAGCAAAACCTGTTTCATCATCATAATCAAGCACGATACCAATAAAGTCGTAATTTCTGATATAAGAACTTGACGTATAAATCTGTTCATTTTGGTTTGGTTTACCATAGTAAAAGCCTGTAGTAAATCCTCTGTAACTAGCCTTTTTAACTTCTTCAACATAGTAATCTTTTTTGCTGTTATAAAGTTCAGGGTCTTTTAAATAGTCGTCAATTGCTTCTCTATAAATTTTAATAATAGTACCAACATAGAAAGAAGTTTTAATTCTACCTTCAATTTTAAGGCTCATTATACCGGCGTCAACAAGTTCAGGGATATGCTCAATCATACATAAATCTTTTGAATTAAAAATAAAAGTTCCTCTTTTGTCCTCATCTTCTTCAATAGGCATATATTCGCCCGGTCTTGTCTGTTCAACAAGAGCATATTTCCAACGACAAGGGTGTGAACAAGCACCTCTGTTTGCGTCACGACCGCTTAAATAGTTACTTAAAAGACATCTTCCGGAATAAGAAATACACATAGCTCCGTGAACAAAAGCCTCAATTTCCAAATCTTCAGGTATATTATCAGAAATGCCTTTAATTTCTTTTAAAGATAATTCTCTAGCCATTACAATTCTAGTAGCACCAAGTTTTTGCCAAAAGAGAGCTGTTTTATAGTTAGTGTTGTTTGCTTGTGTACTGATATGAATATCCATATCAGGTATAACCTCTCTTGCAAGAGCAAACACACCGGGGTCAGCAACAAGTATTGCGTCAACATTTATTTCTTGTAAAAATTTAAAATATTCAGCCATACCGTCAAAATCACCGTTATGTGCAAAAATATTACAAGTAACATAAACTTTAACATTGTGAGCGTGGGCGAACTCAACACCCTCTCTCATTTCCTTTTCATCAAAATTTTTAGCTTTAGCTCTAAGGCTAAAACTAGTTCCACCGAGATAAACAGCATCTGCACCATATAAAACAGCAATTTTAAGTTTTTCCAAATCACCGGCAGGTGCAAGTAGTTCTATTTTTTTATTCATAAAAATTCCTCCGAAAAAATTTAAAATCAAAAACCTATTCAGTTTCTTTTATCTTGTGACATATAGCGACCCCGTCACCGATAGTCAAAATAGAAGACTCCAAAGCGTCATTGTGAGAAATTTCCCATAAAAAATCTCTCATTCTAGTATGGATAGTTCTTTGCCTTTTAGGGACTTCCTCTCTTTTTTGTGCTACTCTACCGTCTTGAAGAACATCATCAGCAATTAAAATTCCACCGACTTCAAGAAGTCTAAGACAATGAGGTAACATCTGTATATATTGCCCTTTTGCTGCATCTAAAAAGATAACATCATATTTTTTGTTGAGTGTTGGAAGAATATCATTTGCATCTCCCTCAAGCAATTCAATCGTATTTTCAAGCCCCATTTTCTTTCTGTTTTCTTTAAAATGGTTTATCATAACGTCAAATCTGTCTATAGTTGTAATCTTACCACCGTCAGACAAAAATTTACTCATAAGAGAAGACGAGAAACCAACAGCCGCACCAATTTCAAGTATATTTTTAGGTCTTTTTATAGATAATATAACACTTATAAATCTAACAACGTCATTAGGTATAATGGGTACATTTTTTTCATAAGACTCTTTTTGAATTTCGCCCAACGTTCCGTCACAGAAAGGTAAAACCTCTTTCAAATAGTCCTGTAAATAATCTTGTGTAAGCATAAGTAAACTACTCCTTGTAATAAATCTTCATAAGAGTAAGACCACAAGCACTTGCTGTTTTACCGGCAAGCGTTCGGTCTTTTGACTCAATAATATTTTTAATATCTTGTGGCTTAATTTTTCCACTACCAACATAAATCAAAGTTCCTGCAATAATTCTAACCATATTGTACAAAAAGCCGTTTCCGGTAACTTCAATATCAATAATATCACCATTTTTAGAAACTGACAAATCAAAAATAGTTCTAACCGTTGTTTTTGCTGTACTACCGGAGGCACAAAAAGCATTAAAATCAAAAGTACCGATAAAATATTTGCAAGCCTCTTGCATTTTAGATATATCAAGTGGTTTTCTTTCAAATTCGGCATAATTTCTAAGTTTAGGGTCTCTAAATTCAGAATTTAATATTTTGTACTGGTATGTTTTTTTTATAACGCTGTATTGTGGGTGAAATTCATCACTAACAAGCCTTGCATTAATAACAACAATATCATCTGGCAAAAATGAATTAATGGCATACGGCAATTTTTCAACAGGTATAGTGGTTTCTGTTTTAAAAAAAGCAGCTTGTGAGTATGCGTGAACCCCTGTGTCGGTTCGACTTGCCCCCCTAACTTCAATATCCTTTTTCATAAGTTTAGATAGAGCTGTTTCAATTTCTTCCTGAACAGTTATTTGATTTTTCTGTCTTTGCCAGCCAAAATAATTTGTACCGTCATAAGATATTGTCAAAAGTATATTCATTGATAACCTCCGTTTAATACAACAAAAAAGTTTCAAACAGCAATTAAAATATATTTTATAGTCCGAAATTCTTCCAGACCTCATTATTTACAATAAAAATCATAGCTACAAAAACAAATCCAATAAACATAGTGATATAGTCACTAAATTTACACTTTAACTGATTCATAGATGTTCTGTTCACGTTGCCACGATAACATCTAGCTTCCATAGCCATAGCAAGTTCGTCAGCACGTCTAAACGCAGAAACAAAAAGAGGTACAAGTATAGGAATAAAGGCTTTTGCCATTTTTTTAATTCCCTTTTGGTCAAAGTCTGCCCCCCTTGCCATTTGTGCCTTTTTAATTTTTTCAACTTCTTCAACAAGTGTAGGAATAAATCTTATAGCAATAGTCATCATCATAGCGATGTCGTGAGCAGGAACACCTATTTTCTGTAGAGGTTTAAGGATACTTTCAATAGCGTGAGTAAGCTGAATTGGCGATGTTGTAAATGTCAATATAGACGATGCAATGGTTAAAAATCCAAGTCTACAAATCATCTGAAAAGAAAACCAAACACCGTCAAGTGTCAGTTTAAAAAATGATATTTCAAAAATAACATATCCCGTTCGTATAAATAGCATATTAATGATGACAGTAAACAAAATAATAAATAAAAATCCCCTAATTCCCCTTAAAATAAATAAAAAAGGTATTTTACTAACTTTAATTACAGCACCTAAAAATATAGCTGAAATCAAATAGCCATAAATATTTTTAACAAAGAATACACCAACTATAAAAAGCACCAAAAGAAGTATTTTCATACGAGGGTCTATCCTATGAATAGGCGAATTCTCCGGATAATATTGCCCTATAGTAATTTTCATTATGTCACAGCCTTTCTTTCAAGAAATAAACAGCATCATCAATTGTATAAATGTCTTGAGGAACCAAAACACCTCTGTCATTTATTTCTTTAAAAAGCGTATTGACGATAGGAGGCATTATTCCAGATTGTTTATTTTTACTCACATTAGAGAAAACAACATCACAATCGCCACAAGTTTGAACTTGTCCGTCATTCATAACAATTATTTTATCTGCGACCTGGGAAACCTCTTCCATACTGTGAGAAACAATAACAACTGTCATACCAAATTTATCACGCATATTTTTAATTGTTTTAATGAGGTCATCTCTACCAACGGGGTCAAGACCGGCTGTCGGTTCATCTAATATTAAAACTTCCGGTTGCATAGCTATAACACCAGCAATGGCAACTCTTCTTTTTTGCCCACCGGATAATTCAAATGGTGATTTTTCAAATAATTCCTGCCCTACTCCGACAATTTCAAAAGCCCTAGTTACTTTTTGCTCTGCTTCTTCATTAGAAAATCCCATATTAAGAGGTCCAAACATAGCGTCTTTAAAAACAGTTTCTTCAAAAAGTTGATATTCCGGATATTGGAATACAATTCCTATTTTTCTTCGTATAGCTTTTGCTTCATCGTCTTTTTGGTTAATATCTTTACCAAACACAATCACTTTTCCGTCAGTGGGTTTTATAAGACCATTTAATGTTTGCACAAGTGTACTTTTTCCTGAACCTGTTTTACCGATAATAGCTGAAATCTCGCCCTTATATATTTCAAAATTTACATTTTTCAAAGCAACATTTTCAAAAACAGACTTTTCACCATAAACATAAGACAAATTTTGGACATCAACAATTTTTTCTTTAAAATCATTTACCTTTTTCACCTTTTGATAAGGGATATTTTTAAGACCTTTTTTTACTATATAGTCAACAAATTCATCTTTATATACAATATCTCTGCTTATATTAAAACCCAAGTTTCTTAATCTTTCGCTTATATCAGCACCAATAGGCAAATCAAGTCCAAGTTTTTTTATTTTATCAGCATTAGAAAAAATTTGTTTAGGTGTTCCGTTTAGTACAACTTTACCATTTTCCATAACAAAAACTTTATCAGAAAGTAAAGCCTCTTCCATAAAATGAGTAATAATGATAATAGTAATTTTTTCTTTTTTGTTTAGTTCAAGAATAATGTCAATTACATTTTTTCTTCCAACAGGGTCAAGCATAGATGTAGATTCATCAAAAATTATACATTTAGGGTGCATTGCCAAAATTCCGGCAATAGCAATCCTTTGCTTTTGTCCACCTGATAGAAGATGAGGAGCTTTTTTTGCATAATCTGCCATATCAACTGCAGACAAAGCATAATCAACCCTTTTTCGTATCTCAGAGCTTTCTATACCAAGATTTTCTACACCAAAAGCGACATCTTCCTCAACAATAGTTGCAACAATTTGATTATCAGGATTTTGAAATACCATACCGACGTTTTTTCGTATGTTCCAAATATTCTCTTCATCAGATGAATCAATGCCGTCAACAATAATAGTACCACCCTTAGGAATAAGTATGCTATTCAAAAGTTTAGCAAATGTTGATTTTCCGGAGCCATTACGACCAAGTATAGAAATAATTTCCCCTTCATCAACTTCAAAATTAACATTATCAATTGTAAGTTTATTTTCACTTTGTAAATTGGAGTCTTCATCTTTATTATCATAAAAAAATTGAACATTTTCACATTTTATAAAACTCATAGTTTTCAGTCCATTTCCAAAACATACACTAATTTTTAGTCTAGCTTTTATTATATAACAACCTAATATAATTTTCAACAAAATTATTTCATACTATCGAAAAAGTCAACAACATAAAAAAGTTTTTTTATAAAACCCATTTTTCATATCAATTATTATAAAATAAATTTTCACGAAAAAAGGCTGTTGCATAAAACAGCAACAGCCAAATTTTTTTATTAATCTGATTTAGTTTTTACCATCATTCATATAAGCTGCAATTTTCAAAATAAGTTCAAGAACTCTAAAATACAAATAAATTACAGTATAAACAAATCCAAAAGCTGCAACCCATTCGTATTTTTTAGGCATTTTGTTTTCAACACATTGTTCCATCATATCAAAATCTGATAAAAGGAACATAGCAGCAATAACAATAAATACAATAGAACCAGCTATACTAACTAAAGGATTAGCCATAATAAATCCAAAGCTTTTAGTAATTTCTTTAAGCCCTGGGATAAAGCTAAATATAAATAATAAAAGGCTACCAAGCACTATTGTAAGAACAACTGTAGTTAAAACACTTCTAAATTTTTCAGTAACTCTTATTATTCTTTTTGCATAAAGGAAAAGCATAGCAGCAACAATAGTGATAGTTATTACGATAGCAAGCTCACCTGCAAATTTATATTGGTCACTTAACCAGTTAGCAATACAGCCTATAACATAACCCTCTGCAACAGCATAAATAGTACCCACAACAGGAATAGTACGCACGATAAATATAGCTATAAAAGGCAATATGAATGTTGCCAAAAGAACACCTAAAAGGATAAATACCTCATAGACGTGCATTTCTACATCATAGTACATACCATCTGTAAACTGTATAATGCTATCAGCAGAACCAACGTTAAGTAAATAGTTGTGCATCATAAAATACACTACAACACCAATAATGGTTGCTAATAAGAAAAATCCAGTTTTCTTTGCAATGCCAGTATAAGTAGCAGTTTCTGTTTTTTCTTCAAAGGTGAAAACTTCTTGAGCTTTTGAAAGCTTATTCATAATAGGGTTAGCCATACTAACTGACTTTTTTCCATTTTTCTCTAGATTCATAAAAATTCCTCCTTTCATCTTCTATTACTTGTATTATACCACATTTTAGTAAAAAAGTCAACTGTGATAAAACCAGAATCACGGAAATCAATTTTCATATACAACTTTTAATAAATTTGTACAGCTTATTAAAC
>CABVAP010000126.1 GCA_902496345.1 uncultured Eubacteriales bacterium | reverse complement strand
TTTTTACGCAAGCGAATGTGCCGTTGCCTACTTTTGCGTAGCAAAAGTGCTGAAGGTGGTGGGTGTGGGCAACGCCCACGGTTTTAAAAAAATATTCATAAAAACTTTACATTTTACATTTATATTAAAAATGGCAAATTTATTTGAAATGGTATATCGTTAGGAGTATAATTAATCTGTTGTTATCGAAGGGGTATTTCTTCGGTTTTGGAAATTTTAATAAATAGGAGTGAAAAAAATGATTTTTAAGAAAGGTTTGAAAGCTGTCGTATTTTTTGCTACATTCTTCGCTGTCGCTATGTCCGTGGCTGTTTGTTATGCTACTACTTCTAACTCTTCTACGCTTTTGTATAAATACGGCGAAAAGGAAACCCTTACCAAAGGTGTTACTTATGAAATAAGCCATAGGCTTTATAAAGACGGTTGGGTTGATGTTTATCTCTTGACTATGGATATGCAAAATACTAATGGTACCCTTGATGTAATTGAGTCAACTACCGAACTTGGCCTTAAAAAAACTGTTCAAAATCTTGCAAAGGAAAATGATAACGTTATCGCTGCCGTAAACGGTGACTTCTTTGGCTCTGGTAACCCTATGTCTAGTATGGGTCAGGTTTATTCTGGTGGTAAATTTAGAGAAACACAAAACTACTATAACGGTTCTGAAAATAGATATGCTTCTTTCCTGCTTGACGGTAACGTGCCTTTTATTGATTATGTTAAATCAAATCTTGTTTTCTATGGCACTAATAACTCTAGTATTGAAATTCAAGCTAAAAATAAATATACTAATTTTTCTAAAGCAGTTTACTTTGATAGAAATGCTATAACTTCAACAGCGTCTATCGATAAAAGAGTTTCGGGTCTTTATAAACTTATTGTTCAAGACAATAAAATTACTTATGTTTCTCGTGCTGGCGAAACTGTAAACGTTCCTGAAAATGGATACATAATTGTTATGAACTCTAAAATTGCTGCTGAAAAACTTCAATATTACCCTGTAGGTCAGGCTGTTGGATTTAATGAAAATGGTACTTTCGTTTTTAGGCCTAACAAAAAATTATCTGAAATAGACTTCGGTATCTCTGGTGGTGGCGAAATTTTACGAAACGGTTCTCTCGTTTCTAATGGCCTTATTTTCGCCGGTAGAAACCCTCGTACGGTTGTTGGTGTTAATAAAGAAAAAACAAAAGTTTACATAATGTGCATTGACGGTAGAAACAAAAGTATTGGTATGACTCACGATGAAACAGGTGTTCTTCTCCTTGAATATGGTGTTTATGACGCTATGCACCTTGACGGTGGTGGCTCAACAACTATGGTTGTTAAAAGAGAAGGTCAGTCTACAACAAATGTTCAAAATGTACCTTCTGACGGTGCCCAGAGAAGCGTAGCCAATGCACTTGCTATCAAAGCTGTTAATGTTGCAACCGGTGTTGTTTCTGAAGTTAAATTATCTATTCAAGGTAGCGATGACGCATATATGTTCCTTGACTCACCTGCTCAAATAAATGCTGTTGGATATGACGAATATCACAACAAAGTTGACTTTGACACCTCTACACTTGAATTTAAGTTATCTGGTGTTGACGGAAATATAAACGGTAATGAAGTTACACCTTTGGCAGAGGGTGATTATACACTTGACGCTTATTTAAACGGTGAATGGGTTGGTGCTTTAAACGGAAAAGTAACCTCTGGTATCGCTGCAATTAAGGCAAGTGCACTTACTACAAAACTTGACATCGGTGACAGCTCTTACCTCGTTGCTACAGCTTATAGCAAAAATGGTTTTTCATCTGAAATTAGTTATCAAAATGTCGATTGGTCTATCGATAATTCGGCTGTTGGTTATATTGAAAATGGAAAATTTACTGCAACAGGTGGAGGCTCTGCTACTATTACAGCTAAATATAAAGACTATACATCTCAGTTTACTATAAACGTTGGTAAAGTTATCGAAACTGTTACTTCTTTCGAAGAGGGCAACAACGTTACTTTCTCTGTTTATCCAGAAAACACAGGTATTTCCGGTGGTGCTGGTATAACAAATGCTTATGCAAATGCTGGCAATAACTCTGCTATGTTGAGCTATAGCTTTATTCCTAACTCTACTGTTACACAAGCTGCTTATGCTAGTTTTGGTTCACCTTACAATATCAAAGATGCCTCAGCTATTAATCTTTGGGTTAAAGGTGACGGAACTGACAATCTTCTTAAATTGTATTTAACAGATTCAACTGGTAATACCTTTGGTGTTGAGGTTACAGAAAATCTTAAATTTACTGATTGGAGAAACTTTACTGTTTCTATACCTGATGAGGCAGTTAAACCTGTTTCTATATCTAAATTCTATGTTGCATCTCTCGGCACTACTGTTGCTGTTTCTGGTACAGTGTACATTGACAACATAACTATGTATGTTTACAAAGGTGGAAATGAAGAAAGTAATTCATCTTTTGAAGATATTCTACGTCAGTCAATTGACGGTGCTCCTCAAAGTGGTTTTGAAGATATTACTGTATTTGGTCAAACTGCTAAAAAATATGGTGACAACATAAACTATGTTCAATCAAGAGTTCTTGAGGAAATGCAACGAAATGCAAGGGCTATGTACTTTGTTGGTGATTCCTATGTTAAGCCAACGTCTTCTGTCGCTTGTGTTCAATGGCAAAACGCTTACCATACCACAAACACAACAAATGTATCTTTGGTAAGTCTTGCAACAGGAAGTGGAAACATCAGAAAAGCAAACTATGACCAATGGAGATGGTTCCAAAGCTACCTTAAAGACTTTAGCAAAAACAACATTATAATTGGTATGGATAAAAATATTTGGGGAAACAACTCTGTAAACCTTACTGACTCAAGGGAAAGAACTATTTTCCATAAGATACTTAAAGATTTTGTTAAGGAAACAGGCAAAAATGTTATTGTCGTTTCTGCTACCGGTTATAACACAACTGTTGAGGTTCACGATGGTGTAAGATATATTAATCTTAATGGACTTTCTGCCGTAAATAGCAACGATGTTTCTAACTTTAAATATTTAAGGGTTAGGGCAGATGCTGACAGTCTTATTTACAGTATTGAAAAAGTTTTTAATTAATAGATTTATTAAGCTGATTAGTTAAAGTTGAAAAATAAAAAGTTGGACGTTGTCTGAAATTTTGGCAATGTCCAACTTTTGTAATTTAATAAACTTTATAATCACAAAAAAGTCCCAGAAACAAAGTTTCAAGGACTTTTTTGCTATTTTATATTTATTTGAAAAGATTTTAAATTTGGTCGCTAGCAACTGTTTCAGTAACGCCTGCTGTTTTCTTGGAAATTTCTTTTTCCCATTCGTCAAAGCCTTTCATTACTGCGTCATAAGTATTCTGTGAAATTGATGGAAGCTCTCCACCCCACATATCTTCGGCAAGTTTAAAGCCTTTTTCAACAGCGTCTTTCATTTTTTGTAATTTATCTGGGTCGTCACCTGCTAAAGCTTTTGCAAAGTCAAGTATTCTTCCAGATGTCTGTTTTACACCCCAATAACCGTCTTCTGAAATGTCCTGCTGTGCCTGAAGTCTTGTTGCCTCATCAACTTGAAGATTTGAAAAATAATCTTTAAGGTTTGAGTTTGGCATAGCTTGTACATATTTTCCATACTGAGTCTGAAGCATACTTCTTAAAAGTGTTTGCATACTTTCAGCTTTTGCCTGTTCAGATGCTTCTATCGCTTTTTTCGCTTCTGTACGGTTGAAAGCTGTTGATTTTCCTGTTTCGTAAGTATCTTGTTTTTCTGTAGCTTTTGTTGTATCAGTAGTTGTATTTTGAGCAGTAGCTTTTGTTGTATCATAGGTGTTTACAACATTTGTCGCATTGATTGAATTTACTGACATAATTATTCCTCCTTTTATAAATTAAACTAGCTTTCCTTAGCCTAATGTCATTTATCCTTATATAAGTTATATCGGTCTTTTTTATAAATAATTAACAAATTTCTGAAAAAAATTTATATATACAAATATCAATTATTTATTGCAAATTATGCGTTTTTATTTTATAATAAAATTATAGATTGATAAACCTAACGGTTTATTTCATAATCGAAAATAAATTTATTTTTAAAAGGGGGATAATTTTTCGTGTTTGAACAAAATGGTAAATCTTCTAGTACAAAAATTGTGGTTTCATTTGTTATAATGGCTGTTCTTTCTGCTGTTTTAGGTATTGTTTCAGCTATTGGTTTGGGTTCGTCAGGGAGTACTTTTTCTGTTGTGCTTGTTTGTTTACTTACACTTGTAATGGTTGTCGTTTCTATTGTTTGTGCGATTGTTATACCTAAGAGTATATCTGGAAAAATTAACGAACTTTCTCAAAAAGTTTCTAAATTTTCAGATGGCGACCTTAGCATTTCTTTTAGGACTAACGATAACTCAGATATTGATTTTATCGCCAATAAATTCTCTGATGTTTCTGAAACTTTAGCTGCCCTTGCTTATGACTTTAAAGAAGTTTCTAAAAAAATTGAAAACGGTGAGGCTGATTTGGCTTTAAACGAACAGTTATATCCTAAAAACTTTAGAAATATCGTGGCTGATTTTAACCTTATTGTTTCTAAAAATTTAAACGGAACATATAAAGAAGTTCAAGACGCTGTTCAGAACGCTATAAACCATAATGACGAAATGTTTTCTGATATTGTTAAGGTTTCTGATTTAGCAAAAGAAGGCGTGTTCTCTGAATTTATCGACGAATCAAAATATTCTGGTCAGTACAGAGAAATTGCTGCAAAAATAAATGAAATTATCGATTCTGTTAATAAGCCTACAGTTGAAATGCTTAGTGCTTTTTCTGAAAATGTTTCTGAAAATCAATTTATTGCTGATATTCAGGGCGATTACAGAGGTATTTTTGATGAACTTAAAAACGCTATTAACAGCACTATAAAAGTTAGTGGCGAGTTAATTGAAGAAATTGCTCAAATATTTAACAAAATTTCAAAACGTGATTTTGATATTACAATAAGTAACAAATATGGAAGTAACTTTGATTCACTTATAAATGACATCGAAGCAACTGTTAATGGATTTAACGTATTTGTTAAGGATATGGAAAAATCTGCGTCAAGAGTTTCTACTGAATCAAGACAGATTTGCAACGTAAGTGGTGATATTTCTGATAAAATTACTGTTCAGAACTATTCTATCGCTAATCTTAACCAAAGTATCTCTAAACTTTCTCAGCAATCTGTTGAAAATGAAAAAGATACACTTGAGGCAAACAAAATTGCTGAAATTGCTAGGGAAAGTGCATCTATTGGAAATGAACAGATGAACCATATGCTTGACGCTATGAGCGAAATAAACGATGCGTCTAACAGTATCTCTAACATAATCAAAGTTATCGATGAAATCGCTTTCCAGACTAATATCCTTGCACTTAATGCTGCAGTTGAGGCTGCTAGAGCTGGTGAACACGGTAAAGGCTTTGCTGTTGTTGCTGACGAGGTAAAAACTCTTGCAACAAGAAGTCAACGTGCTGCTGGTGAAACAACTGAACTTATTCAGACTTCTATTGAAAAAATATCTGATGGTTCAGAAATTGCACATACTACAGCTCAATCACTTTCTGATATTATTGAAAAAATCAACAGTATTTCTGATATTATCGAAAAAACTGCAAATGTTTCAAGAGAGCAAGGTGTGGAAATTAAAAATGTTGAAAAAGGTATTTCTGATATAGCATCTGCTGCTAAAGCCCTTTACAACACAGTTTCTACTAGCTTGGCTACAAACACTCTTGACTTTAATGCTAAAGAGCTTATGTCACAAATATCTAGCTTTAACTTAAAATCAGAAAATGATATTGCACAAGGAAAAGTTAAAAAAGAAGAGGTTGACGTACCTAAAGAAATAAAGGCTACTTCTGTGCAAACAGCTAAGCCTGTTAAAACTAGTGTATCTAGTAGTAAGTCTAAATCTAGCACAGTTAATACAGCTAGCGTATCTGGCAAAACTGGCGTACAGTCTAAAACTGTTGCCCCTACATCTACAAAACCTCAACCTACTAATTCTCAAAAGGTTGCTGTACAGTCTGTACATAATGACGCAAAACAAGCACCTAAAAACGATATGAAAATTGTAAACGAAGGTGTTAAGAAAAATAAATCTATAAAAGAATTAAGTGCTGAAATAGAGGCTGAACTTGACAAAGTTATGAGCGAAAATATGGCTAAAGAGGCAAATGGGGAAAATATTGCTAAAGCTGAAGACAGCAAAAAAGCTACAGCTCAAACTGGTTCTACAATTCAGAGAAATGTTCAAAGTAGGATTCAAAGTGGTGCAAAAAACAACAAAAAAGAAGAAATGTCTGACAACGAATTTAGAAAAACTGTTAATGCAATAACTTCTGCTATTTCTGGTAGTTCACCGGTGAATACAGACGATATTCCTGTTATTGATTTTGACAAAACTACAGATTTTGGAAAGTACTAGAATAATTGTTAATGTTGTTATCGGGAAAGCCTGTCGCTTGCGACAGGCTTTTTTGTGTAAATTGGAGTTTGTCAAAATCTTTTAAAACCTTGAGACTCCGTCTCAAACTCTGGCCACCTTTTGAAAAAGGTGGACGAAAACTTTTGCCGGAAA
>CABVAP010000125.1 GCA_902496345.1 uncultured Eubacteriales bacterium | reverse complement strand
CAAAAGTTTTTGCCTAGCTTTTTTCAAAAAGCTAGTAGGGTGGTGGGGCAAAGCCCCACGGTCTTTACAAACCCCAATTTGTACATAAACCAAAAGACCCAAAGGCATAAAAACCAAAGGGTCTTGATGTTATACAAAAACTATTCTTCTTGAGCGAGTAAAATTTTAGGGTCAGTATCATTGTCGTTGTGAGTCACCTTAAATTCAAGGTGAGGGCCTAATAGAGTATTTTTGTAAGATGGTTCTGATAAATTTCCGATTACAGCACCTTTTTGAACTATGTCCCCAGTAATAACAGGGACATCATCTTGAAGTTGACTGTATGTAGACAGCCAACCGTTACCGTGTTCAATAGTTACAGAAGTTAAGTTTTCTTTGTCCTTTGAAACAGATTTAACTTTACCCTCTGCTGATGCGTGAATTTCATCTCCAACATTACCAGCTATACATACACAGTCGTTTGTTCTGTATTGGTCGAGGGTCTTATCATAAATAGCTGTTTCCATACTGTAGTCCATAACTATTTGACCATTTAAAGGCCAAGACATTTCTTGTGAATCATCAAATAATGTATAAGATTTTTCAGCATTAACAGCATTAGCTGTAGGTTTTGTTTCAGATGTTTTTTCTTCTTTTTTGCTTGTTTTGTCAGTTTCAGTTTTTTTATCTTCTTTTTGTTCCGTATTTTTAGCTGTCAAAGAATTATCACCTGTGTCCACAGCACTAGAGCCTGTTGTTGTATTATTTTTGTAACTCTTTACATCACTTTGATTAACTTGTTCAATTTGGACCTGTGTTTGATTTTCATTATTTTTAGCTTGCTTGTCTTTGGTAGATGCGATTATTCCAGTCATTGCAATAACTATAGCTGCACAAGAATAAATCGCAATCATAAACCCTTTTTTATTTTTAAGCTCATTTAACTTATTGTCTTTATTCTCTTTCAATAATAACACCTCCGATAGATTTAGAAGAAACCGTTTTTAAAACAAAAATAATTTTCAAATCATATTTTTATTTCTTAAATAATTTCTTATAAGTAGTATTATCAGAAAGAGCTGTTATTATTCAATTATGTAAAATTTTATTTTTAAATATTGTAATTCATTTATAACATTTTTATAAACTCTTTTTTCAAACGTATAATTATTTTTTTCTCTAATCTAGAGATATAAGATTGCGAAATACCAAGCATATCTGCAACCTCTTTTTGTGTTTTTTCATCTCCACTTCCGTCAAGTCCAAATCTAAGTTTAACTATCTTTTTTTCTCTTTTCGAAAGTTTTTCGATAGCCTTTGATAATAAATCTCTGTCAACCTCTTCCTCTATATTTTTCGAAATTATATCAACATCAGTACCTAAAATATCAGAGAGTAAAAGTTCGTTTCCCTCCCAATCAACGTTTAAAGGTTCATCAATAGAAACTTCTGTTTTTATTTTAGTTGTTCTGCGTAAATACATCAAGATTTCATTTTCAATACACCTAGAGGCATAAGTAGCCAATTTTATATTTTTGTCGCTTTTAAATGTGTTTATAGCCTTTATAAGCCCAATAGTACCTATCGAAATTAAATCTTCAACATTTACACCTGTATTTTCAAATTTTCTTGCTATGTATACAACAAGTCGTAAATTTCTTTCAATTAGTATTGACTTTGCCTCTTCATTATTTTCTTCAGAAAGTTTTTTAATTATATCGCTTTCTTCCTCAGGAGATAAAGGAGGAGGAAGAACATCTGTTCCACCTATATAATACACAGAATTTTCTGAAACATCATCAAATCCTATTTTTTTTAACATATTGCTTATAACATCGATTATTTTCAAAATAAAACCCCCTAATTTATTTTATATTGTTTACATTAATTTTTAATATCTATCATCTTTGGATTTAACAAGGCATCAAACGTATCATTTTGGGATAATTTGGATGTGCATATCCCTATAATAGCCTTATCAAATCTCATTTTATCATTTGTATATACAACAGTTTTATCTGATAAAAACCCAACTATCAAACCTTTTGTTTTTCCAAGACTTGAAAATGGTAGTATACGAATTTCCAAACCTGTACTATTTTCTTTCATAAAGTCATATATCTTTTCTAAATCAGTTTCTCCAGTTTTAGAAAAAAAATCATTAAACTCAGACGGTAATATTTTTTTTATTTTTTCAAATTCCGAAATTATTATAGGTTTACCACTTATAGGGTCACATAAAGAATTACCGGTATCGACAAGTGCATTAAGTTTTACCCTGTTACCGTTCAAAAAAATTTCTATGTTATAAAATTTTTGCTTTTGAATAATCACCTTTTGGTACCAAAAAATAACCAGTTTTAAAAATATGTAAAAAATCACAATACTAATTACTAAAAAGCTTAACGAAAAATTTTGTATGTAAACTTTTACAAAATTCCCAATAAAATTTGATAGATTAAAAAAATAAAATATAAATGTTGCAAGTCCTCCTATAGAGATAGAAATTAGCATTACAATTAGCGATTTTTTAAGCAATGACTTAAAGTTGTTCGCACCAAAGGTTATAAATACAGAAACAATAAAAATAAATATAATTCCAAGGGGGTTATATAAAAGATTTAACGAATCAACAAATATAACGCAACAATATAGTAACGATGCTGTAAATGACCCCCAAAACAACCTTTTCTTAGAAACGTTATTTTTAATAAATTTATCCGACACAAAAAAAATAAAAAATACCATAAAAAAATTAATCAAAAAAATAATATCAGCATAAATCTCCAAACATAACCACCTCTTAAATATTTTGATGTAGTTTATAATATGATTATATAAAAATTTATGTGAATATTTTGTAAGATTAATTGGTTATACAAAAAAATAAAATGACAAAGAACAATATTTTTCGCTCTTTGCCATTTTATTAAATGTTATATTATATTATTTTCCGGGAAACATAAAAGTTTCATCAAGTGCTTTTCTTAAAATCATAGCACATTCAACAGAAGTTGGACCATCTTCTTTTTCCCCATCAACGTAAGAATTTTTTAAGCCTTGTTCTGATAATACTATTTTAGTTTTGTCTAATACATATTGGAGAAGTAAAGACGCATCATTAACATCAACAACACCATCACAATTTATATCGCCTAATTTATTACCTGTATCAGGTTTTGTTGTGGTTGTTTCTGTTGTAGATTCCGTTGTTGACTCAGTTGTGCTTTCCGTTGTTTCCTCTGCACTTGTACTAGATTCGCTTGTCGATTCCGTTGTACTTTCGGTTGTACTTTCTGTTGTTGACTTAGTCGTACTCTCGGTTGTACTTTCTGTTATTGACTCAGTCGTACTCTTACTCGTACTTTCCGTTGTTGACTCAGTCGTACTCTCGGTTGTACTTTCTGTTGTTGACTCAGTCGTACTTTCAGTTGTACTCTCCGTTGTTGATTCAGTTGTGCTTTCCGTTGTACTTTCTGTTGTTGATTCAGTTGCGCTTTCCGTTGTACTTTCGCTTGTTTCTTCTGTATCTGTTACATCTTCTGAAACTAACGTTCCACTTGTTGAGATAGATATACTTTTTGCAAGGAACCAACTGGTAGCATCATCTTCACTTACAGTTTTAATGATATATGTATGTCCACCCATTGCGTCAAATGTAAGCGTAATAGGATTAGTAGAATCTTCTATAGCTTCCAATGTTGCAATTTCTGTATTTAAATCTTCAGCGTCATATAAAACAGCTTTTCCTTTTGCTTTAGATGGTTTAAGCAAATCAAAAGATATTTCTGTATCTTTATAAGTTCCCTCACCTGAAAAGGTTAATGAGAGCATATCACCTTTTTTTGCATCATATCCACCTTGAGAATGATATTTAAAGTTTGATAAAAGTTTTATTATTGCTGTACCAGCTTCATTTGTAATTTCAGTATCTGTTCCCTTGTTAGATGTCAAATCAAATGTATAATTTACTGCTGGTACATCTGTTTTTTCTAAAAGGACGTCATCATCGTAAGAAGTTCCATCAACAGAAAGTTTTACATCTGAAAAATATGTCGAGTTAAGATTATATAATCCGTTGCTTTCTTCACCAGAATCTGCACCGAAGCCAACATAGAATGTATCACCAGATAAATTTATTTCTTTTGTTTCAAGTAATGTCCATTCTTCGCCATCTGGAGAATAGTAACTAAAGAAGGTATTACCTTCTTTTACAATTTTAACATAGTAACCAAGTGTAACGCCACTTACCCTAAAAGGTATACTATCTTTGCTAGAAACAGAATAAGAGTTTCCTTCTTTTGTTTTAGATGTAATTTTAAAGCAAGCACCATCACCAACACCGGCAATTGACTCGTTAACGCTTTTTGCCCAAGAAAGACCAACTGTCATTCCTGAATCATTTCCGGTTATTCCATCTCGTATTGTTATGGCAGCAGTTGCATCATTATTGATGTCTGTTATTTCATCTATTTTTGCTGAAAATTCACAATCACCAGTTAAATCACCCTTGTATAAAAGCTGAAATCTTTCAGCCAATGAATTAGCACCAAGTCCATAACCGTTTCCTTTTACAACAATCTGGTTATTGCTGTTTATGTAAGAATTTCCTGGAACAGTAAGGCTACCTATGTCTTTAGATAACCAAAACTTAGAATTGTAAGGGTTATTAACGTGGATTGTAGCTGGCGAAGAAAAAGTTTGAAGTCCATTAGAATCCGTAACTTTTGCAGAAATATAATAATCACCGTCAGTAAGTCCAGTTAATTCATATTCATAAGGCTCTTGAGTAAGTGTTGCAACTATTTTTTCACCACTAAATATTTCAACTTTTTCAACTGTAGAATTGTCACTTCCTGTTGCATTAACTTTGATAGAAACAGGGATATTAACATCATAAGTCTGATTATTTTGAGGTTCTGTCATTTCAATTTTAGGATTTTCTGGTGCATAATTATAGTCAACGATTGAATTTATGTAATTTTCTAGATTTGTGTAACCAGAATTATCGCTTGAAAGTTTTTGACTGTCTGTCGAATCATTTGGGTCTAAGCCGTTTTCAAGCTCCCAATAATCAGGAATACCGTCATTATCTGTATCATAGTCAGAACTTCTAGTTTCTGTTTCTAAAACAGGTAGTCCGCCTATCTCGTATTCTTTATTTACAAGTCTACCATTGCCCTCTTTTATTTCATTTAAAAGACGAGCATCATAAGCATCTCTTTTAGGATAAACAGCTCCACATTTTGCAAGTACATCAGCATAAGCCTCTTCAGCAGTTTGAGTTTTTACAAATTCAGAAAAGTCTGTACCCTCAGCAAAATTAGTTACAAGTTTACCCTTATTTGTTCCGTCAGATTCAATATAATCTCCCTTGTCTTCAGTTGTAAAAGGTGTATCATAACTTATCACAGGAGTAAATTCGCCTTTTGCAGAAGTATCAAGGAATACACCTTTGCTGTTGTCAGCAGATACTTCTGCATTTCCCTCAACAAAATTTCCAGATACGTAATATGCAGATGTTTTATTTTTTTCACCGGCTTGGAGTATATAATTTTTTCTTTTTGAAAGAGTTGCAGGGCCTGATTTATAATAATTGTTTATAACATTAGTTTTTGACCAGCCACCACCGTATAGAGAATAGTCATTCCAATCAAAAAATACATTATTTCTTATGTCTGTTACACCTATTCTATTGGCACTTTCCTCACCAACGACATTACCTGTATCGGTAACGCCACCGTAACCGTCACTTGCTCTAGGACATCTTGAAACGTGACTTGCAACGATGTTGTGGTGGAAACTAGCATTTAATCCACCCCAAATAGCACCATATCCGTGTCGACCTTTTGAATGACCAGACATAGCAAGACTTTCAGAAATTATACAATACGAAACAGTTGTATCAGTATTTTGATAGACACTCATAGTTTCATCAGTCGACCAGCTTGTTGAAAGGTGGTCAAAAATAACATTTGAACATCTTCTAGCACAGATAGCGTCCATACTATCGCCATTCAAAATATTTTTCGCACCTGTTCTAAAACGCATATATCTTACAATTATGTTTTGGCAACCGATAAAATATGTTTGATAGCCAGTTAAAGTAATACCACCACCAGGTGCAGTCTGACCAGCGAGTGTAATGTTGCTTTTATTTCTTACTGTCAAAGGGCCTTTCAACTCTATGTTACCAGAAACATTAAAAACAATAATTCTATTACTGCTTTCAAGGCCATATCTCAAAGAACCCTTTATTTTTGTACCCTTTTCCTCATAGTCCTCCAGATTTGTTACGACATAGACATCGCCGCCACGCCCACCAGAGGCATACATACCACCGCCGTCAGCATTTGGGAATGCTAAAGTTTTCAATTCTGTTGTATCATCAGCATCAGAAGAACTTTCTGTTTCTGCCAGAACTGAAAAAGAAATTTGGGAAAGCAGAATAACAATTCCCAAAAGCAAAGAAAGTAATCTTTTCATTTTTTTCCTCCTTAGTTTCTAAACTACTACAAATTGGGGTTTGTCTAAGACCGTGGTGCTTTGCCCCACCACCCCACCAACTTTCTTTCGTGAAAGTTGGACAAAGAACTCTGTCGGAAACTACGTTTCCTGATGCGTTTTCTCTTATGTAAGCAGAAATAAATCTTTTGATAAATTTCATTTTTGCCGAGAGAGTGAAAAAGGACGGCGAAGCCGATAC
>CABVAP010000124.1 GCA_902496345.1 uncultured Eubacteriales bacterium | reverse complement strand
AGAGCATCTGCCTTACAAGCAGGGGGTCATAGGTTCGAGCCCTATTGTTCCCACTATTTTTGAGAAGGCTGTCGCTTTGCGACAGCCTTTTTTGTATATAAATACATAATTACATTTAATATTTTACTTGGAAAGGGGTAATTATTATGGCATTTGGAATGAGAGGACACGACTTAGGTGGAAAACAGAACTTTTCTGATTTTCTTCAGAAGGTTAAAAAAAATAATATAAACTATGTTCAGCTTGCATTTAAAAAATCTATCGCTGACGAAGATTTTTCGCTTGGAAATTATAATCCGGGCTTTGCTCATTTTATAAAAAAAGGTCTTGACGCAAATGATATTCACGTTGCTGTTCTTGGCTGTTATATAAACCCTACAAACCCTGTGGAAGCAAAAAGACAAGCTGCTGTTAAAACTTTTATTGAACACCTTAAATATGCAAGAATGTTAGGTGCTGATATGGTCGGAACAGAAACAGGTCGTTATGACTCTGAACTTAAAATTGTGCCTTTTACTTATACAGAGGGTTGCTATCAACTTTTGCTTAAAAGTATGAGAGAAATTGTTTCTGCTGCTGAAAAACTTGGCGTAATCGTTGGTGTTGAGGGTGTTGCAACCCATACTCTTTATTCACCAGAAATGATGAAAAGATTTCTTGATGATATAGATTCACCTAACGTTGAGGTTATCCTTGACCCAGTAAACCTTATTGATGAAAAAAATTATATGGAACAAGAAAAAGTTATTGATAGAGTGTTTGAATTTTATGGCGACAGAGTTTCTGTAATTCATATAAAAGATTTTGCTCTTGTAGATGGTCAGGTTAAATATGCTCAAGTTGGTGAGGGCCTTTTTAACTATGAAAATTTATTCCGTCACCTTAAATTCAAAAAACCTCACATCACTATGCTTATTGAAAATTCAAATGAAGAAAGATTTCATAGTGATTGTGAATACTTACAAAAAATTTATGACAGTGTTACTGAAGAATAAAAAAATAAAGCCTTGAGATTTAATCTCAAGGCTTTATTTTTGATGTAAATTAGACTATAAACAACAGCTTTTGAAGTATATGTTTTTTAATCTGGTTACTTATGATATAATGTGACTTTGTTTTTACCTGTCCTTTTGCTCATATACATAGCATCGTCTGCACGTTCAATCGCTTCTGTATAATCAACATCAACACTTTTAAATACAGAAACACCAACTGATACAGTAACCCTTATATCATTATCCGTAAATCTAACAATGCTATTTTCAATAGCTTTTCTGATTTTTTCGGCAATAATAATTGCTGCCTGGGTATTTGTGTATTTAAAAAATATGACAAATTCTTCGCCACCCCATCTGGCAAAAACGTCTTCCTCTCTTATGCAACTTCTTGTAACATTTGCAACGTTCTTTAAAACGGCATCTCCAGCAGCGTGGCCATAAGTATCGTTTACACTTTTAAAATTATCTATGTCCAATAAAATTACAGAACTTGGCAAGTGACCTTCAACAAAATTTTTAAATACCAAAATCATTTTTTCATTAATGTACTTTCGGTTGTAACAGCCTGTGAGAGGGTCTAGGTTTGCCACTTTTTTTAGGTCGTTATATTTTTCGTCAATTTTTAATTTTTCAAGTAAAAATTGATTTTTAAGTTTGTTATAATAATTTGATTCGATATATGACAAAATCACAAACAAAATAATAAGTATCACAACCATCACTATTAAGAAGATAGCAACTTTTTCTTGATTTTCAAGCCCGATGTTTTCGCTATATTCGGTAGCTTTTTGCTGAACATCACTTTCATAAAAGCTACAAGTGACTATGTAATCTTTGTCAGAAAAATATTTGCTATAAAAAATTCTTTTTTTAGACGAATTATCCTCTAAGTTTATTGTTTCATTTCCAAAGTAATCGCCGTTACTATAAAGACTTTTTATAACATCATAAGACGGAACAAAATATTGAGATGGTTTTTTGCTTTTATCGTAACATTCTAAAGCGTTTTCGCTTGCACTATCTTCGGAAGAGTATAGAGTGTGTGCAACTATATCGTTTTCAGAATCAACCCTAACTTGTTGGACATATATCTCATAGTCAAAGATTCTATGTTCATCTTTATTTAAAAATTTATATATGTCAATTTTAGATTTATCCTCTATAACTTCAGTAGAATTTTGAATTGTAAACAAGTCATTAATATAATCCATCTGGTCTAAAAGATAATTACAAGCTCTATCATAAAATAAGTTGTAGCAGGCTTCTTTTGTGTTATTTATATTGTAATTTGTTGAATAAGATATTATCGCTGCAAAGGATATTGAAATAACTAAAAATATAACAAAAAGTATTACATAAAACCTGATTCGGAGGTTTTTCATTTTATTCATCTCTTTCTAAGAAAAGCTATAATTAAACATTTTTTCTATTATAACATTTTGCTAACAAATTAACAAGAAATTTTTATACCAGATTCAAATTTATTTGAAACAGCTAAAAAGTCTTATTTGAAAATGAGATTTATCATATTTTTAATTTTTTTTACTTTTTTTAAAAAAAGGTATTGCATTTGTAAAAATTATGTGCTATAATAATCTTGTTAGGGCATTTGGAGAAGTACTCAAGTGGCTGAAGAGGCTCCCCTGCTAAGGGAGTAGGTCGTTCACGCGGCGCGAGGGTTCAAATCCCTCCTTCTCCGTTAAGATAAAGGACTTGTTTTTGCAAGTCCTTTTTTCGTGTCTTTTTTTATTTTTCTTTAATCTTGCTGATAAATGCAACGGCATCACTTAAACTTTCTGCGGAAATCTCTGAACCAACTGCTTTTTTTATAACATCAACATAACTACTAGGGATATTATATTTGACTTCTAGCTCTCCGTTTTCTTCCCCAGCAAGCCAGTCTAAACTTACCATAAAATAATCAGCAATATTTTTTGCTGACTCAAGTGTTGGGTCTACTAAGTTCCTTTCATATTTCGATATTGTAGATTTTGTTGTTCCAACAGCTATGGCGATTTCATCTTGTGTTTTTTGCTTGATTTTTCGCAAATAGCTGATTTTGTCTCCAAACGTTTTCATTTTATCACCTCATTTTTAAAATAAATACCTATAAAAAGTATAAAATTAAACCTAAGTCTTTCTAAAAGGCTGTTGCACCTATGTATTGATGTTCGACATATAAACTAAATTTATTTAAACACTTTTCTATATGCAAAAACGTTGCATATACACTATAATAGTGTAGGTATACATTAATTATAGTACAAAATATCATTTTGTAAACAAACTTGTTTCATTTTTTTATCAAGAAGTAATAAAATATTGATGACATTTTTAAGATGACATATCTATTAGATTTCTATAATACCCATATATTTAACAAATTTTTTTGATTTTTGTGTAATAATTTTCCTTTTGTTGCAATACTAAAAATATATTGACAAAAGAATATAATAAGTATATAATTACGTATCATATATGAAACTTATGTGATTACAAAGCGAAACTTTTATTGAATAAAATTACATTTTTGTAAATTAATTTTATAAGAAAAGAGGTAGTTACAATGACAGAAGACAACACAGCAAAAAAACATATAAAAAAAATTCTTTCTATCTGGGGAACAGCAGACAGAATTTGTAAAGAAAAAACACAGCGAGTTGATGAACTAAAAAAATTTTGTATAGAAATAGATACGATACAAAATGTAAATGATAATGACGAAAAAAACTACAAGTTCAGCAATTCCCACCATATAGAAAATTCCGTTATAAGTACAATAGATGTATACGAAAAGACAATATTTTGTTTAAAAGAGGATATACAGCATATTTTGAGCATAAAAGCTATGGTTGATAGCTGGGTTTCTTTTTTGGAAACAGAGGAAAAGAATATAATAACATTGCGTTATAAAGATGGGCTTAGCTGGGACTGTATCCCTAAAATAATAAATAAAAGCCGAATGCAATGTTTCAGAATACACAACAACGCAATAAAAAAGTGGAGTACAGAAAAAGATATTCTGCAACTCCACAATAATTGTTAAATTGTTAAACAGCACAAAATCCTAAATCTTGCTATAAAATGTAATGTTTTATCAAGGCAAGATTTCTGGGTTTACTTTGGATTTGAATTTTTTGAAAGCCTTTTCAAATTTTACCCTAGGCAACATAAGAATATGACCACAGTTAAGGCATTTTATGCGAAAGTCAGCACCAACACGCATAACTTCCCATTCATTGCCACCACAAGGGTGACCCTTCTTCATAATGACAACATCACCAATATCAAAATTCAAAGTTAAACCTCCTTTTCATTATTCGTATGAACAACAAGCTGAGGATAAGGTATAGAAATGTTTTCTTTATCAAATCTATTTTTTATAATCCTTCGGATTTCTCTTTCGATTGACCAGTTTTCACCGATGGCTGAATCTGCACTAATTCTAATAATAACGGCTGAATCAGCAAGGTCAACAACGCCAAGTACCTGAGGTTCTTTTAAAAGTCCATTGATTTTTTCGTGTTCAAATATATGTTTAAGTTCATCTTTCATAACTTCGATTACTCTGTCGATATTTTCTTCATAAGCAACAGAAATATCGACTATGGCTCTATTAAAGCCTTTTGACATATTAGTTACAACTTTAATTTGACCATTAGGAACAATGAACACGTTTCCGTCTGCACTACGTATTCTGGTTGTTCTAATTCCGATAGCCTCGACTGTTCCACTACAACCCTCGATAGATATAAGGTCACCAACTGCAAACTGGTCTTCAAACAGTATAAACATACCAGTTATAATATCTTGCACAAGGCTCTGTGCCCCAAAAGCTATAGCGACACTTCCGACACCGGCAACAGCAATGAATGACATAATATTTATGCCAAACACACTTAAAATCTGGCATACAACAAAAAAGTATATGATGTATTTACTTACGCTTTTACAAACCGTATAAAGTGTATCGGCTTTTCTTTCGCTAAATTTATTATGCCCATAAATAATTCGTTTGACAAATTTATTTATAAGTTTTATAAGTATTGCTGCAACAATCAAAATCACAAAGCACATACCAAGTTTAACGGCTACTGCGATAATGTTATCCACAGAAAAATATTTAAGAACTTCTTCACCGAAACTAAAAACGTTTTGAACATCGTCTTGCATAAAGTTCCTCCTTTTAAGGTTTATGTTTAATATTCAATGATTTTTTACTTGTTATTATACTATACAAGTTGCACTTAATCAACAAAAAACTTTATTTTTTTTAAAGCCTCAATTTGAAATATTTTCTTATTTTTAAAAAAAATCTTGTAATTTTGCTTGGTATCTGGTATACTCTTTAGAGATTTAATCGAATATTAAATTTTTTACGAATAAACTGTCGTTTTTTTAATTTGATTTTTTAATTTTTAAAGGTATGGAAAGATGAAAGATAATAACTCTAAACAAAAAAGTGAAAAAAAATCTTCTAAAAAAAGTTATAAGAAAAAGTACTTTAAAGTGCTTGGTATATCAATGCTTATCGTTTGTATCTTATACGGCTCTGGGTTTGCCCTTGCTTTCTATGAATACGATACAAGCTCAAACTATGACGTTAATAAACAAGTTAAGGAATGGTCTGCTGCAAACAAAGACGGCGAAACTTCCGAAAGTGATAACACACAAGACAAAGTACCTACCAAAGTTAGAACAAATTTCCTGTTGGTTGGTCGTGATAAAATAGCCGGTCTTACCGATACGATTATTGTTGGTACTTTTAACGCTTTATCTGGTGATATTTCACTTGTTTCTGTCCCTAGAGATTTATATACTGTGCTTGAAAGGGACAAGATTAAAGAACTTAACAAAATTGGACGAAATCCACCTAGTTATTTTAAACTTAATTCATTATTTAATTATGTTGGTGGTTCTAAAGATACTCAAGTCGGTATCAAATATCTTAAAGAAGAAGTTTCTGAAATCATTGGTGAAGATTTCAACATTGACTACTACTTTATGATTGATACTGCTGGTTTTAGAGAAGTTGTTGACGCAATTGGTGGAATTGACTTTGATGTTCCAGCCGGTGGACTTTACTATTCTGACCCTGGTCAAGATTTATACATTAACTTAAAAGGTGGTATGCAACACTTGAACGGTCGACAGGCAGAAGGTCTTGTTCGTTTTAGAAAAGGCTATGCAACTCAAGACCTCAAACGTATGGAAATTCAACAGGAATTCCTTAAAGTGTTTATGCAAACAGTTCTTTCTAGCAAGGAGCTTTCTAGTAACCTTGAGGGACTTATAAAAACTTTAATGCAATATGTTGAAACAGACTTTACCCTTGGCGACCTTATGGACAACTATATGGGTACTTTATCTGAAATATCTTCCGGTGAACTCAAACTTAACTTTAAATCTGCTACTTTACCTTGTGAGGGTGGTATGATTGACGGTGCCTACTACTTCCAGCTTAATGAAGACGAGGCAAAAGAAGTTATTGACGAATACATATTTGGAATAGTTGACAACAGTGAAACGGAAACTACTTCTGAAGGAACTACTTCCGAAAAAACGAAAAAATAAAAATAGGGGTTTGTAGGGGTAAACCTTTTTAAGTAAAAAGATTTAAAAAACTAGTTTTGTGGTAGTTTTAGATTTTTTGTTTATAATCTAATTTCATTGGAAATCTATTTATTTGCCTACGGCGTGGTACTTGGCACCGGAAAGAAATCCGGA
>CABVAP010000123.1 GCA_902496345.1 uncultured Eubacteriales bacterium | reverse complement strand
GCCCAACAGGCCCACAGGGAGAAGACGGAGAAGTAGGAGCGACAGGCCCAACAGGTCCACAGGGAAACAGGGGCCCAACAGGACCAACAGGTCCCAAAGGCAGAGATGTAGCAACTGATTATGCTTATTTTTATGCATCTATGCCACCGGATAATGCAACAGGTATTGCCCCTGGTTCAGATGTGGAATTTCCAAACACTGGCGAAATATTAGGCTCGTCAATAACTAAGGTAGATGATACTACATTTAATATAGCAGATGTAGGGGTGTATTTAATAATCTTTAATGTTACAACAACCGAAGCAGGTCAAGTTGATTTGACAGTAAATGGAACAGAACTTCCATATACTGTTGTTGGAAATGCTGGGGGAAATTCTCAAATAACAGGTGTTTCTTTGGTTAAAATTGATATAGAAAATTCAACTATAACTGTTAGAAATCCTGCAACAAGCACAGAGCTAATTACTTTGACAAGGGCATCAACCGGTTTATCTCCATTTACTGCAAATATAAGTATAATAAAGATTTCTTGAATATAGATATATTTATTTTGCCTGTTGGCTTTTGCCGGCAGGCTTAATCTAAAAAATAATAGAAGGTGATGTTATTTGCAAAAGCCGTTTATTTCTATTTATGGCATTTATAAAAATGAGGAAAACAAAATAAATAAATTTTTAAATTCTGTAAAATTGGCAGATGAAATTGTTCTTTGTGATACCGGTTCAACAGATAAAACAAATGAGATTGTAAAAGATTTTATGGAACAAAATACAAATGTTAATTTAAAAATATTTCATATTTTTGTATCTCCTTGGAGATTTGATGACGCTAGAAATACTGCATTGTCACTTGTATCGCCAAACGCAGATATTTGTATTTCTCTCGATATTGACGAATATTTATGTGATGATTGGAAAAATATTCTGATACAAAATTATGATGATAAAATTACAAGGTATTATCATCATTTTAAAACATTTTGGCAAGATGGCAGAGTTAGCGAACATTTACACGAGAGAATCCATTCGAGATATGGTTACACGTGGAAGTTACCAGTACACGAATTTTTAGAGTATAATGGTATAGAAAATACGAAACAACTCAATAATTTTTATATATATCAAGAAAGTGAAACTAAAAGTACCAGAAGTGATTATTTTGAACTATTAAAGCAATCAATAAAAGAAAAAAGTGACCATTGGAAATCATACAGTTTTTTGGCTAACGAATATGTTTCAAGAAAATTGTTTTCTGATGCGTTATCGTCAATTGATGTAGCTTTGAGTTTGAAAAATTCCGATAAGGGATTTTTATATAAACAAAAATATTTTATATATAAAAAAATTAAACAATTTGATAAGGCTATGATAAATCTTGATATGTCAATATCTTATATGCCTGACAGACGTGATATATACATTGAAAAAGTACAGTTTTTAAAGGAACTTGGAAGATTTGAAGAAGCATATTTTTTGATTTGTAATATTGAAAAAAATACAAATAAAATTATCGACTATAATTTTAATCCTTTAGCTTGGGGGCAAGAATTTCAAAATTTGAAAAAATCTTTATATGATTTGGTTTATAAGAAATTGGAGGGGTGAGGGATTTTTGGGTAAATATAAAATCGCAGTTTATGCTATATGCAAAAATGAAGAAAATTTTGTCGATAAATGGGTTGACTCTATGCAAGAGGCTGACGGTATTTTTGTAACTGATACCGGTTCTGATGACAACACTGTACAAAAATTAAAGAGCAGGGGAGTTGTCGTTAATAGTGTTAAACTTAGTTTTTGGCGATTTGATGTGGCTAGAAATATTTCTTTGAATTTTGTGCCGGAAGATTATGACATTTGTATTTGTACTGATTTAGACGAAATTTTAGAAAAAGGTTGGAGAAAATTACTTGAGGAAGTTTGGGAGAAAGATAAAACAACAAGGCTTAAATATATGTACACTTGGAGTTTTTATGATGACGGAAAACCTAAATTAACATTTTGGTATGAAAAGATACATACCAGAAAAAATTTTAGGTGGACTCACCCTGTTCACGAAATTCTTGAATATTACGGAGATAAACCCGAACATTATTCATATCAAAAAAATATCCAGTTAAATCATTATCCCGACCCAGAAAAATCAAGGGGGCAATATCTGAATTTACTTGAGTTATCTGTTAAAGAGTCACCAAATGATGACAGAAATATGCACTATTTGGGCAGAGAATATATGTTTTATAAGATGTGGGATAAATGTATAGAAACGCTTCAAAAACATCTTAATATGCCTTCTGCTACTTGGAAAGATGAAAGGTGTGCGTCTATGAGATATATTTCAAGAGCATATATCGGTTTAGGGGATTATGAAAATGCCCAAAGCTGGCTATATAAGGCTATAGCTGAAACTCCTTATTTAAGAGAACCTTACGTTGAAATGGCACAACTTGCATATAAACAAAAAGATTGGATTAAAGTCTATTTTATGATAACAGAGGCACTTAAAATTAAAAGCAAACCTCAAATTTATTTAAGTGAACCTTTTTGTTGGAACTCAACTATATATGATTTAGGTGCAATTGCTTGCTACAATCTTGGTTTATATCAAAAATCACTTGAATTTGCCAAAATAGCTAATGAAATGAACCCTACTGACGAAAGGTTAATTCAAAATTTGAAAATTATAAAAAAGAAATTTGCAGAGGTTAAAAAATAGTCCGATTACAAACTAAAATTTATTTTCTATAAATTTAATTTAGTTATTGATTGTATAAAATTTGATTTGTGGTATAATAATCCTATAGAAATTTATTTACATCAAACAAAAGATTATTTGTTAATTTATATTTTGGAGGTCTTTATATGAAAGTTGCTATTACTTATGAAAATGAATCTGTTTTTCAACATTTCGGTCATACAGAAAAAGTTAAAGTGTATACCATTGAAGATAATAACATTGTTTCTTCTGAAGTTATTTCAACGGAGGGAAATGGTCATAGTGATTTAGTTAATTTCTTAAAAAAGTTAGGTATAGATGTACTTATTTGTGGTGGAATTGGAAAAGGTGCAAAAGATGCATTGAAAGAGGCTGGTATTGAGCTTTATGGCGGAGTTTCCGGAAATGTTGATTTAGCCATAACTGATTTTATAAATGGTACTCTTAAATACAATGAAAATGTTGAGTGTTCTCATCATAAAGACGAAAATCACAACTGTTCAGATGAACACACTTGTAAATCACATAAAAAATATAATGGTATCACAGTTCTTACTAATGAAAATTTTGAGGAAGAAGTTAAAAATTGTGATGACCTCGTTGTTATTGATTTTTGGGCTGTATGGTGTGGACCTTGTCAAATGCTTTCGCCTATTATTGATGAACTTAGTGAGGAAATAAATGACGTTAAATTCGGAAAAGTAAATGTTGATGAACAACAAGAACTTGCTATGCAATTTAATGTTCGCAGTATTCCGACAGTTGCCTTTATTAAAAATGGAGATGTTGTAGATTTATCTATTGGATATGTTTCAAAAGAAGAATTAACAGAAAGGATTGAGAAAAATAAATGAGTAAAGTCAGATTTAACGAAAATGAAAATGTTGTAAAAACCGTTAAAGAGGGACTTAAACGAACAGGTGGTTATTGCCCTTGTCGAATTGAAAAAACTGAAGAAAACAGATGTATGTGCAAAGAATTTCGTGAACAAATTGCAGACGAAAATTTTGAGGGTTATTGCCATTGTATGCTGTACTATAAGGAAAAATAAGCTGTTTTAAATTTTCTTAAAAATGCCCCTTTTCTAAATAAGAAAAGGGGCATTTTATATAATTTAATTGTAAAGCATATTTATCAAATAACTTGAAATAACCTCGTTATTATGTGACTTTATACAAGCTGTATAATTTCCTGTAGGCTTATAAATATTTAACTTTATGTCTGTTGAATTTGAAATATATGTTAAAATATTTTGGCATAATGTATCTTTTGATTTTTGGTCTTTGAAAATTATTTCTTGAGCAAAAAGTGGGGTTTCATTCCAAACAAAACTATACGCATCTAGGTTATTTGTTGATTTGTTATATAAACAAAAACAATAACCTCCTAGTTCATTAAACATTTTTATTTGTGTTTTCCAATAATCATTAGTACGCAAAATTAAATTTGTTTCTTTTTCCATAGTTAAATACAGTGAATTTATATTTTCTATATCAGAAAAATTAGCTATCTTCAAAGTGTAATCATTTGAAACAATATTTTCATTTTTAGTTACAATCTCTGTTTCTATTTTTGTCGTTGGTTTATAGCCAAATTTTTCGTAGAATCTAAATAGTTCCTCATTCTCAGGAATTAATATTGAAAAATCAATTCCTTTTGCTTTATCATTTGCAAATGATTGTTCTAATAATTTACCCATTAAACCTCGTTTTCTGTAAAGTGGGTGAGTACAAGCACCATAAATATAGGTGGCTTTTTTATTTCCTGAAGTACTATAAAATTCAAAATTTAATTCTTGTAACATTGAACATATTACACCGTTTTCTTTATATACTAATGTGTTATTTGCTTGAAAGATGTTTTCAAAATACCATTCTGAAAATTCCGGAAACTCAGAAAAACATATATCCCATAATTTTTTTATCTCGTTAAAGTCTTTTTCATCAGCGTAAAAAATATGGTTATCTTTTTGCATATTTTCCATTTTTATAAGTCCTTTCGTTTATTTACTAAAAGGGTCGTTCTTTAATACCGCTGTATAATTTATTCCCATTAAAACAGGTTTATACGATTGTTTTGCTTTTCGCAATCCCTCTATACCTAAATCTTCTTCTCTATCAACGTATTTTACATCTTGAAAATTTCTTTTTGCAAACTCGTTATTTATCATCTGGTATGCACCATTTATTGAGTGTTCCGCCTTTTCAATCTGTATTGTATACATATCTTCAAAACTCTTGCTTGCTAACGTAAATGCAACTATTTTGCCATCAATACGAAGTAATCCGCCTTTTAAATCTAATTCATTGAAATTTTTAAGTGCTGTTGCTATGACACTGATTTCGGAAAATAGTGAATTGTCATTTGAAATTTTTCTGTTCTCTTCATACCAGTCTAATTGATACTTAAAAACTTCTTCTATATTCTTATCTGTTATATCTTCATAACTCCAACGATTCTCATAAACCTCTTTAAAACGATTTATAAAGTTTCTTTTTGAGTGAAGTTTTTTTCCGGATAAATTTATCATATTTTCAGCAAGATAAATATAATCGGCATTTTCAGGTGTTTCAGTGAATATAAACGTGTCCGGCATAATTTCTTCTATTTCTGATTTTAATTTTTCAGGAACGGACAACATAACAAATGGTATTTCTTTTGTTTTTGCATCTTCTATTATTGATGTTATTGCTGATTTTAAATCACCTTTTCCTAATGGTGTTAAATACATCTCTTTTTTTTCTTCTTTAGTCTTTATCTTTAAAAATAAAAAGTCGTTTTCTATACAGAATTTAGTCGAGTAGTTATATCGCCACAAAAATATATCAGTAAAGCAATAATCGCATAAAAAATAATTTGTCTGTTTTGTATACAATTCTATTTCTTTTTTGTCATTTATTGTTATATCCTTAAATTTCAAGCTTAACTTTCCTTTCTATTTTATTTATCCATTCTATTTAGTCTATTTAGTTTTTTCTTTTTGTGTTCTAAAGTTTACTATTAAAATCCCTAGACTTACAAGTGCTAACGCAGCAAATGTTTCTATGTTAAATAAATCTTCACCCAAAAGTATAGCTGATAAAAATACTCCAAAAATTGGGTTTAAAAATCCATATATTGAAATTTTTCCAACAAAATTATATTTTAAAAGCTCTGCCCAAAGTGAAAATGCTATTGATGATAACATTGAAAGGTATAACAAAATAAATATAGGGTAATATGTTTCAATATTTAATAAGTCGAAGTTTGGAACAGATAGTTTGCCACCTGTAAGTAAACCAACTATTATCAATATTACACCACCAAGTCCAAGCTGATAACCAGTTATCATAGCTGGGTCAGAGCCTTTTGTTACAAATTTTGTTATAACAGAGCCAGACGCAAACGAAAGTGCTGCAAGCACCATAAAGCCCTCACCTTGCAATGAAAAAGCAGCGTCAAGTCCCTCGCCATTTATATTACAAATTATAACACCACCAAATCCAAGTAAGCAACCTAAAATCTTCTTTGCATTTAGTTTATCATTTTTTATGAAAATATGTGCAAGTATTACAGCAAAAAAGTTACCTGACGCGTTTATTATTGAGCCTTTTACACCTGTTAGATAATTTAAGCTTGTGTAAAATAAAATGTACTGTAATGCTGTTTGGATAGTTCCAAGTGCGAAAACGCCTTTTAACTCATTTCTTTTAGGATATACAAATTTTTTTAACGTTATTGACCTGAATATTACTGCAAGTACACCAGCTAAAAGAAATCTATAACCGGCAAAAAGCATTTGTGAATTTGTGTCAGATATTTCAAACGCTTTATATCCTATTTTTATAACGGGAATCGCACTTCCCCAAAGTGCTGTACATAAAACAGCTATGAGAAATATATTAACTGGTTTTGTGAAAAAATTGGTTTTGTTTTCTGTTTTAGTATTCATTTTATTTTCCTCTTTTATTCTATTATTAGGTGTTGTTATTAAAAAAGCTGATTTGCAAAAGCAAATCAGCTTAACAGACGGAGAAGGAGGGATTTGAACCCTCGCGCCGCGTGAACGACCTACTCCCT
>CABVAP010000122.1 GCA_902496345.1 uncultured Eubacteriales bacterium | reverse complement strand
AGGGACGGCGAAGCCGATACAAGGTTTAGGTCAAGCCTTTTTCTAAAGGCTTGTGGGGTTTGGGGCAAAGCCCCAAGGTCTTAAAATGCTTCAAGAGCATTTTTGGAAGTTTGAAACCTTTTTGCGATAGAAAAAGGTTTCAAAAAATGGGCCTTTGCAAAAGCTTTAAACTAGCCACCTTTAGTCAATAATCAGACAGGAAACGATAGTTTCCGGCAAAAGTTTTTGTCCACCTTTTTCAAAAGGTGGTGGGTGTGGGCAAAGCCCACGGTTTTAAAGGGGGTGGTGGGGCAAAACCCCACAGTCTTTATAAACCCCAACTTTTCACCCTATTCAGCCACTTACTTTTTCATAGGATTGATTCTGATTTTGTCAGCAGATACACCTGTTTTTCTCTTGATAATGTCCTCAATCTGTGCAATCTCTGCATCTGATAGTTTTTCCTTGTTCACAACAACATCTACAGTATCGTCATCAATTCTAACATAAACCTCATCAAACCCTTTTGACTCAATCATAGCTTCAGCAGCCGTTTCTTTCTCAATTCTTTCTTGAATTTCAATCATAGCATTTGCACATTCAGATTTTTTTGCTTGTTCAATGTTGTCGTTGTTAATCATTTCTGTCAAAATATCCTTTTGCTTTGCTCTTGCTTGCTCCCTGTCAAGCTTTGCTTGAATAAAATACGATGAATCATTAGATGTGTTTACAAATACAGCAGCACCAGCTTCGTCTTTTCCAGATGCTGTTGCCTCTGCATCAGCTTGCTTGTTAGATGAACTTTCAGTTTCTGTTTCAACTAAAGCAACTTCGTCTTCCATATTTCCGTTTACAGCAGCAAGTTCACCGTCTGGAACAATCCCCATAATGTCCCCTTCATCATTGACAACAACCTCACTTGGTTCAGTAGGGTTTGAATCTATGTAATTTAGATACCCTGCTGCAGCAATCATAACAACTAAAGCTGTAATAACAATTTGATTTCTTTTTATAATAAACATAAAATCCCTCCTATTTCATTTTTAGAACTTCTATTTTGTGAGCCTCAACGTTAAGTAATGCTTGAACTGCTTTGATTATTGAATTTTTTATGTTAATATCTGAACCTCCTTTTGCAATAATTAAAACCCCATTTATTTTAGGTTGAATCTCTTTTAAAACAAGAGGTTTACTGCTTTCAAGAAGTATTTTTTTGTTTTCCTCTTTGCTGTTAAGGCTTTGTTTTAAGTTAGCCCCTTCGCCTTCTTTTGTTTCACTTTTGTCAATAGTTTTGTCTTCAGCAACAACAATTTCTCCTTGATTTTCAAGTGTAATCATAACTTGAACATCTCCAACACCTTCAACTTTCATTAAAGCGTTTTTAAGTTTTTCTTCAAGTATACCTGAAAAATCGCTTTGAGTTTGATTAGTATTAACATTTTCACCAGAAGAAATTTTCTCCTCCTCTCCTTTATTTTTTAGTAAAACAGAATTACTTAAAATAATAAGAACAACACCAACTAAAAGCATTGTGATAAAGTTTTGAACCGTCTTTTTTTCTTTGTTTCTAAATAACTCTTTAAAAAGGTTCACCTTTGTTCATCTCCTTAGTTCTTTCGTACAATTATATTTATATTATCGATAGGGAGATTATAGAAGTCTGAAATAATATTTTTTAAATTTTGAGCAAATTTTTCTTGTTTTTCTTGTTCTGATAAAGATTTTTCAATCCTAAAAAAACTTTTTTCCTCTTCCTTAGGAATAGCGTAAATATCTATTTTAGCAATATCAAAACTATCTTCAGTAAAATAAATTTGAATATCTGAAATATCACAAATATTTTCAGTACATTTTTCAATTTGTTTCTTTAAGTTAAAACTAAACCTTTCTTTTATAATTTCTTTTTGTCGTTCATCATAAAAATCCCCCTCTTTTTCTGCAATAACCTTATCAAATTCATTTTGAACCGAATTAAATACATCAATACCACCATTATTAAAAACATTTATTATAGGTTGCAAAATAAAAATCATCATAAAAAAACCTATGATAATTTTTATATATTGAGAATATTTTCCGTTGACTACAATTATCTCAGCAAAGGCAGAAAAGATAATAAATACAGCAATATTCTTTATATAATCATATAAGAAGGTCATAATGTTATCCCCCCGAAATACTTATCACTAATATAAGAGCAAAAATAAAAACAACAACCGACATAATAATTATGCTAAGTATGACCCCTGTATACTTACCCATATCATCAATACAATTAACAATTCTTCTATCACATATAGGTTGGATAATTGACGCTGTAAGTTTATATATAAAGATAATAGCAACAATTTTTATAATAGGTATAGCACAAAAAACGATAACACCCAAAATAAAAGCTGTTCCGATGCCTGTTCGTATAACACCGGAAAAGGCTGAAAATGACTCAATAGTTCCAGAAAAAACATCACCAACGACAGGAAGCATATTTACTGCAAATTTTGCTGTTTTATTTATGAGTGTATTACCACCGACAGCACCGGCTCTTTGTAAAGATAAAATTCCCATAAAAATAATAGCACTACCTTTAACGCCCCAACTAACACAATTTTTTAGTAACTCACTAAATTTTGATAAAATTTCTCTTTCTGATAGATAATTAATTATTTGCATAATCGAGGACACTATAATCAAAGGCATAGCAAAATTTTCAATAAACAGCATAATAAATTCTGACGCTGAAAATATAACAGAAGAAAAAAGATAAGCACCGGCAGAACCACCAGACATAACTAAAATTCCTATAATCAAAGGGATAGATGCTTTCATAAGTTCTGAAATTGTTTGAACCGTATTGTACATAATTGATATTGACAAAGAAAAAGAAGAAAACAGGCTGATAACCATAACAATATATGTAACATAAAAACTAAGTTCCCCTATTTCTTTATTTTTCAAAGATTGAACCAAGCACCGTATAAAAGCACTTAAAACACAAATCAAAATAATATTTCTTATGAATTCTAAATTTTCATATACTTCTTTAAAAACAGTTTTAATAAAATATTGAAATACAGCCTTTGGCGATAGGTCAATATCTCCAGATATAAATTTTTGTACTGTTTCGCCAAAATTAAAATTTTTACCATATTCGCTTTCCCTAAAAACCCTGTCTACGTCATTAAATTCGTCTTTTTGAAAATATTGATTTAAAATATTTTGTGTATCTTGATTTTCATTAGCGTAACAAAAACAAGAAAAAAATGAACAGCACAAGAACACTAATATAAACAATAACCTTTTCATTTGTTATCACTCCACTAAATCTATGGTATAAGACCCAAAATCATTTCAAGGAATCCAATAAGTACAGGTGCCGAAATAACCATAATAATAACTTTACCGGCAAACTCAATTTTTGAACCAATGGCATTTTCACCGGCATCAGAACAAAGTTGAGAAGCAAATTGAGATATATAAGCGATTCCGATAATCTTTAATATTATATTTATGTATTCAAATTCAATTTCACTTTTTGAAATTATTTTGTACAGCACTTGTATAATGGCCTCAATTTTAGGAAGAACACCCATAAAAATAATTATTTCAACTGCAACTCCTATAAGTATCGCTATCCCCGGAACTTGTTTTTTTAAAATAACAGATAAAACCATTCCGATAATACCAATTGCCACAATTTGAATAATATTCATAAAATCCCCCTTCGGTCTATCCAAGTTGAAAAAGGGTTTGAACTGTTTCAAACAATGTACTTATATATTGAATTATCCAAAATAAAACAACCACCAAACCGGCAAGTGTTGTCATCATAGCAAGTTCTTCTCTGCCTGACCTAATAAGAACTTGATTCAATACAGCAACTAAAATTCCAACAGCAGCGATTTGAAAAACAACTGTAATTTCCAAATAAATCCCTCCTTAAAAAAGTATAACGGTAATAACCATTCCTCCAAAGAAACCAAGGCTTTTATATAGCTTTTTATTTTTTTGCGATTTTTCCTTAATTTCATCTATAGTGTTTTCTATGTAATCAACAGCAAATTTAATACTATCTCTTTGTTGCTTAATATCTAAATAGCCGATAGTTTGTCCCAAAATCATAAGATTGTCAATGTCTGATTTTTCAAAGTAAGTATTTTTAGAATATTTTGTTAAGCAGTCGGACCATAGTTGTTCAGCCGATTTATCTTCTTTACCTAATCTGTCAGCAAACTCATAAAATATATTTCTAAAAGGTTTATTTACTTTAAGCGAAATGTTTTTCATAGCTTCAGATAAAGGAGAAAGATTAAATTCAATTTCAGATAACAATAAAGAAAGTGATTTTTTTATAGTTAGCAAATCTGCAATTCGATATTCCGTTTTCATAGAATAATATATACCCAATATACAGCTTGAAATTAAAATAAAAGAACAACCAATTATCTTTAAAACCATAAAATCACCCCATTAATTTATTAAAATCACTGTCATAAACTCCATCAACCGTTCCTACTCCATTTTTTCTACTAAGAACAACGTACCTTTCAAAAATATTTCTTTCATATATTTTTTGAAAAATATACCTACTTTTCAAATCTTCTATATTTTCAGAGTGTATAGTACATATAATCTTTACTCCGGAATTAATAGCATCACATACGGCAGTAACTTCATCAATATTACCTATTTCATCAAATGCAATCACCCTAGGTGACATAGCTCGTAATAGCATATAAATAGATTTGTCTTTTTTTCCACCATCAATAACGTCTGTTCTAATACCTAGATAATTTTCTTCATTTCCTAAATAAGTTCCGGCTATTTCAGAACGTTCATCAGCAACCCCAACCGTAACTCCGTCAAACTTTCCAGAAATACCGTCACTTAAACTTCGTATAACGTCCCTAAGTAAAGTTGTTTTTCCACAACAGGGTGGCGAAACTAAAAGCGTATGAAAAATTCTAGGTATAGCAATAAAATCGATAATTTTATTAGAGCAGCCAAAAACTTCCCTTGGTATTCTAAAATTGAAACCAGATATATTTTTTAAAATTTTGACTTGTCCATTTTCAAGAACAGCTTTTCCGGATATACCAACACGAACCCCTCTAGGTAGTGGTATAAACCCATTTTTTATTTCGTCCTCAAAAGCATAAGCTGAAAATCTGCTAATAAGCTCCATAACGCCATTTATAACTTCTTTATCTGGTATGTAAGCGTTTCTATAATCACAAATACCATTAAAGTTCAAAAAGAATTCTTTTCCATCACCCTGCAAATAAAGAGGCTTATTCAAACGAATCCTTATTTCTTCTATTTTTTCAATCAAATTTTCATCAATATTTGAAAAGATAGTTTTTAAATCACCGTATAAATATTCAAGAATAAATTTTTTAAAAGTCATTTTAAAATCCTCCTTTTTAAAGCACATCTTTTGTTTTCTTGTACAAATATATGAATCCATAAAATTTTTAGAACAAAAAAACAGCCACTTAATCAAAAGATTAAATAGCTGTCTTTATAATATATTTAATTTATAAAAGGGCCGGATTGTTGAATTTTCTGACAAGAAGTTCGTGTTCATAAGTCTGTTCTTGAATAGTATTTTGAAGTTTTTCGATTTCATACTTATACTCTTCGACTTCGATTTCGGTAGCTTTTCCAAGTTTCAAGTTAAGCTCTTTAATCTGGAGTTGTTTTTGCATATTTTCAAGTTCAGACAAATTAGACTTATGTTCATTTTCATTTTTTATAATTTCGTTGTAATTTTTAGTAATCTTTTCCCTGAGGGAAGTTTTAAGGTCTTCAAGAGTTCTTGTTTGTTTATTATATTCAGCCACCTTTGCAGCTTTTGTTTCAGTGCCTGTTTCTTTAACAAAAGAATTCATAGCATATTTAGCAATATCAACATTTGTTTCTTGAGCTTTAATTTCTGCACTAGAACTAATCGCCATAAGAATAACAGATTCAAGCTCAACTTGCCCCAAATTACTATATGTAATTTCTTCACCTAAATCAAGATTATACTTATCGTTTAAATCATTACCCAAAACCTTATTTAAAGAAATATAAGCGTCATCAATAGAATTTTGAAGTTCATTTTTTTGTTTTAGCAAAGTTTTATATTCAAGCTGTTGGCTTTCATATTCGTTTTTACTAAGCCTACCATATTTGACTTTAGCTTCTGAAACTTTAAGTTGTTTTTCTTTCAAATCTGCCTCTTTTTCAAATAGAGTAAGGCCATTTTCAGCTTTAATAATATCAACAAAAAAACTAAACACAGAAAACTCAATAGATTGTTTTTCAACTTCAGCAGAAAGTTTATTTTTTTCAACTTTTGCATAAAGTTCTTTCAGCTGTATAGCAAGGCTTACAATCTGGTCAGTTTCTCCAGAGCTTAAAAATGTTTGTTTAGTACTTTTTATTTGAACATCATTAACTTCATTTTCTTCGCTATAGTTTTTAAGTGTTTTACTATATTTTATAGCTTGTTCAACTGCATTTTCAACAGTTAAAACTTCTCTTTCATCAGCAAAAGTGAAAGAAAAGGAATTAAAAGTCAAAAAAGTTGACAATACAAAAACAGCAAGTTTCTTCAACTTCATAAAATTTCCTCCTGCATATTTTTACTAATTTCTTAACTATGCTTATATAATAACGCAAAAACATTTTATTGCAATTAAAGAAAGATTAGATTTTTCTAATAAAACATTTAAAATACAAATTGGGGTTTGTAGGGGTAAATTTTTTTGAGTAAAAAGATTTAAAAAACTGGTTTTGTGGTGGTTTTGATTTTGGGGTTATATCCGATTTTATCGGAAATCTATTTATTTGCCTACGGCGTGGTACTTTTTGACTGCAAAAAGTACCCAAAAACCTGGGGGGTTTCGAATTCCCCCCAGACCCCCACAAACGAGCAGGGGA
>CABVAP010000121.1 GCA_902496345.1 uncultured Eubacteriales bacterium | reverse complement strand
AGCCTTTTTAAAGGCTGGTAGGGTTTGGGACAAAGTCCCAAGGTCTTAAAATGCTTCAAGAGCATTTTTGGAAGTTTGAAACCTTTTTGCGATAGAAAAAGGTTTCAAAAATAAGCTTTTGCAAAAGCCTTAAATTAGCCACCTTTAGTCGACAACAAGACAGGAAACGTAGTTTCCGGCAAAAGTTTTTGCCTAGCTTTTTTCAAAAAGCTAGCAGAGTTTGAGACGGAGTCTCAAGGTTTTAAAAGGTTTTGACAGCCCCCAATTTGTTATTTTAGATTTACAAATAATTGTAAGTATGTTACTATTGAGCTGGCGATAACTAAAAACCAATATAAAAGGAGTGTTACCTATCAGCGATAACAATAATAATACAAATAATTCTGAAAACAAAAAATCAAAGCAAAAAAAGATTTTATTGTTTACAATAATAACATTGATTTCACTAATAGTTGTAACTGTGCTAACATTTGCATTTTTCATTGCATTTTCAAAATCAGGAAGAAGAATTGACACAAGGACAACAGAAAATGTTGAAGAAAATTCAGAGGATACAGAAAACACACAAGAAGAAGTATATGGTAATAATCTACCGTCAAAAACAGTTTTTGCAATTTACGGCGTAGATAAAGGCGAGGCACTTGCCGATGTAATAATAGTTGCCTCATTTGATAGGGTTAAAAATACAATTAACACAATCTCAATTCCAAGAGATACATACGTTGAAATGTCAGAGGAAAACCGAAAAGAACTTAGAGAAAAAGGCAAAAAAATTCCGTCTGGTGGTATGAAAATAAATGCTGTTCATAGCCTTTCTGGTGAATATGGAAATGAATATCTTTCAAGACAAATAGAAGAGCTTTTGGATATTCACATAGATTACTATTTTGAAATAAATCTTAATGCGTTTATTGAAATAGTTGATGCGATAGACGGTGTTGAGGTAGACGTTCCGACAAGTATGTATTATCGTGACCCAACACAAAATTTATATATAAACATAAAGAAAGGAAAACAAACCCTTGACGGGAAAACGGCCCAAGGATTTGTACGTTTCAGACAATATAAAACAGGCGATATACAAAGGATAGAAATGCAAAAATTATTTTTAAAAGCGTTACTTTCAAAAATAACAAATAGCGAAACTCTGATTTCAAATCTTCCTGAGTTAATTTCGATATTTATTGAAAACACAAATACGAATATGACAATAAAAGACGCACTTGATTATGCACCTTTTATAAGGGGCATAACAAGCGACAAAATAACAATGGAAACTCTTCCGGGTGACGGACATACCCCATATAGGCTATATGATGCCCAAACAAGGAGTCTAGTAAATCGTCTTTTCTTTGATGTAAATTAAAATTTATTTTTTAGCTAATATTAAACCCAAAGGGTGCTTTTATTGCTTTTATATATCTAGGAACTCATTAATTCCGATATGTGTAAAACCGTCAATAAAAGCACCTTTTGCAGTACAGTTATATAGCTGTATATTTTTGTGTTTAATGGCGAATTTTCTAAACCATTTTAGATATTCATATAAGTTTAAAGGTGCAATATATTCTTCACCAGAAATACCTTTGACTTTTTTATTTGTTTTAACTTCTGTAAAATTACTGTCTTCGCCTGAGTGCATTTTATTAGAATGATAACACAAGTCCTGTCCGATAAGTGCAATTTTGCAACAGCCAATAAGTTCGGCAAAACTAAGGCTTGTCGTTGCAACAGAACCACCTGTTTCAACGGCATATTTTCTATCTTCATCAGAAATGCTATCTGAATATTTTTCAAACAAAATATATTTAGGTCCTTTATAATTTTCAACTGTAGGGTAAATTGTCGATAAAAATATAAGTGTTGTTTCAGTTTCTTCTAAATCAAGTTGGTCAACAACATGAGGCTTTGCGTCAGCTAAAACAACAAAATCCGGCGTAATGCCTATACTTTTTAAGTATTTATATGCTCTACCGACACTTATGATAACAGCTCTACCATTTACATTTTTAAGAAGTTCACCATTTAATTCAAGTGATGGTCCAGCCGAAACAACGATGGCTTTTTTCCCTTTGAATTTATCTCTAAATACCTTTCCACCGTTCTCGTAACCCTTAGTTAAATTAATCTTTTCATTATCTGAAAGAAGCGAACCAAGCATAGCACTCGAACGTCGTCTTATCAAAATAGTTTCAAAAATGTCCTTTATTTTTTCAAATTCGCTAGGCATAGCTCTAACAGACGGCTCGTGAACAATAAGCACAGCATTATCGTTATTCGTTGTCTTTGCAATAAAAGAAACTGCTTCATTTAAACTATCAGGCACTTCCAAAACAACATTTTTCTTTGAAAGAATTTCAGAAATATCAGTATTTTCAAAAGCAATCTTTACAATTTCTTTATTAAATTCAAGAATATACAAAGTATTGTTATCAGCCATTTTTTCATAAATCGCTTTAACGTGATAACCCATTCCAAGTCCATAAAGAATAATATCTTTACCTTCTTGAAAATATTCCTGTACAAACTCATCGCTTTCTTTTTGTGGATTATATTTACTATTCATAAAAAAAGAGCAATCATCAAATTTTACTTTTAAAGTCGGTAAACCACTTCTACCAACGGAAATATTATAGATAGACCCATCTATTATTGTATCACTAATAATTTTTTTGATTTTCTTTGAATCAAACACCATACCACCTACCTATTTATATTATCTAACCTTTTCTAAATCTTTTGCTACAGCCTCGATGTAATGCACAATTATACCGTTTTTGCAAAATACTTCGTAATTTTCGTCAAACTCTTCTAGCTTTATAGATTTACTTCCACCTTGTTTAGCTCTTTCCCAAAATTTTAAAAGCGTATCTATCGGCATATAAAAATATCTATCAAACATTCTAAAATAAACAAGAATAAACGCAATGCCACCTTGACCCTTAAATTGTTTCATAAATTCTATTTGATGTTCGTGTATGTTACGTATAGGTAAACTTTTTGCTTTTGTTTCTTTAGCATCAAAACACACACCAATACCTTGAATAATGCCGATATAATCAACTGTACTTTTACTATCGAAATAAGCAAGAGAAATTCTACCGGTTTCCTTTTGAATTTGGACAGGGGTAATAGGGGTTGGGATTTTCTGGATAACCCCCAACCCCTTTTGCCTGTATATATCATTTGTATAGTTAATACTTTCCTCAAAATCGTTTCCACGAAGTCCTCGGCTATTCCAGTACCCCATATAAACCTAACCTTTCATATATTTTTTGATGATAGGCCAAACTTCTGTTTTTTCAAGGCCTCTTCTCCAGGCTGCAACGCCAGCTATGTCGTGTTTATTTATTATTTTAAGTCTTTCGGCAACACTCTTTTCATCTTCAAGCCACATTCTAAATCTTTCGCCATTAGAGCTTATTTCAGCATAGTTTTGACCAGCCTCATCGTCCCATTTAAAGTCAGCACCTTTATTTTTCATATAGTTATAACCGTCTTCCATACCAAGTGCTGAAGACTTAATCTGTCCGTCTGCTGTTTCTCTCCAAGCCCTTGTATAAAAAGGAATTGCAAGGATAAGTTTTTCTTGAGGGACGCCAGCTGCTTCTGTAAGAGTGATAGAATCTTCTGACCATTGTTTTGTCGCAACAGAGCCACTTGTATCAGAGCCGTCTGTGTGTTCGTCATATCCCATAACTATGAAATAATCAACGATTTCTCCAAATTCTTTTCTATTGTAATAAGAACTCCAAACCCTAGGAATATAAACATCGATAGATAAGTCTTTATTTTTGTTGTTAAGTTCTGCCGACAACTCTCTAAGGAATTGAGTAAATCCCCTCATTGCGTCTTGTGGAACATTTTCAAAATCAACGTTTATACCATCGATATTAAATTGTTCGGCAAATTTTACTATTTGATTTACGGTTGACTCTCTCAAAGTAGCCGAATTACAAATTTTACGACTAACTTTTGAATTGAAGTTATCTGATATAAGTCCCCAAACTTTAACTCCATTTTTATGAGCTTTTGAAATATAGCTTTTATCAGCAAGTGAAACAACAGTTCCGTCTGTTTCACCGTCTGTTACCTTAAATGAAAACCAAGTTGGAACAAGTACATCTACACCAATAGGAACAGTCGAATTTATGTAATTATAGTTTGCTGCCATTATTGAAACCTGTTCAAATAATACTTCGACTTTTCCGTCATAAAATTTATTTGATGTACTGGCAGTTTTAACTTTTTCGACAGACTCTTTTATTGACCTTTCGCCAATGCTGTCAGAACTTATATATCCAACAAATCCTTCAGAAGTCATTATTTTTGCATCGCCGTCTTTTTCATTATAAATCGAAACATAATCCCCCTTCATAGCCTTAGGATTTACTGTTTCGTTGTTGCCATATTTAACAGAAACTTTATCACCATTTGAATTAGATATATATTCTTCGGTTTCAACAACACCTACGTTTCGTGTGTTTGTTGTAGTTTCAAAAGCTAAAGTTTCATATTTTTCTGAAAATTCAACATCTAGGTTATAAAATTTTTCAACTATACCACTAGCGATATAAGTACCATTTCCGTCAACAATAAAGGTTTTCTTTCCAAAATCATTTTTTTGACCATTGACATAATAAACATTCTGGTCTTTCGTAAGTTTTACCCTTTCAAAATCCGTTGCAATACTCAAAATTCCAGATGTTTTATCGTATAAAGCATTGTATTCAAAGTTTGCACAAATGACAGATGTAGGAATATAAACTTCTTCGTCTTGATAAATAGGTTTTGGGTTAGAATAAATTTTTTCACCGTCAATATAAATTTCTCTATTCGAAACAGAGTTAAGTACAGAATTTATTGAATTAAAACAATCCCTATTTTTTGTGTACAAATAAACAAAAACTGCCCCAGCTAAAACAACCAAAACTATAAGCACAGCTACAAGTTTTTTGAAAAATCCAAAGCTAGATTTCTTTTTGTTTTTTTTCTCAAGCCTTTCAAGTCTTTTTTGTCGTCTTTCCCTAATTTCAGCTCGTATCTGCTCATTTGTTTTAGCTTGTCCTTTATCTAAATCATCAGAGCTATGAGCATCTTTTAGTTCTTTATTTTCGGCATTTCCTTCTTGTTTGTTTTCTATTTCTTTTTTGTTATCAGCATTATCTTGTGTTTGTTTTTCGTTTATTTTGTCATCTTTTTCAGCCATAAAACTCTCCTTTACTTTTTCAAATATCTTGAAAAACGCAAAACGCAATTTCTTAAACAATTCCTTAAATCATTATACATCATTTCATACAATTCAACAAACCTTTTTTAGCTATTTTAAAAAAAACAAAAAAATGCTTGCATTTGTGTTTCTGTTGTGGTATAATACGTGGTGTTGTACGGTTTGTCCGTACCGTCCTTGCTCCCCACGTGAGTGAGGGGCCAAAGTCCAAAAGGAGGTGTAATGAAATGAATAAATACGAACTTGCTGTTATCGTTAAACCAAGCTTAGACGAGGAAGCTTTAAAAGCTGAATTTGATAGCATTAAAGAACTTATCGAAAGATTTGGTGGTACAATCGAAAAAGTTGACGATTGGGGAAAACGCAAACTTGCTTACGAAATTCAGAAAGTAAACGAAGGTTTCTATAGCTTCATTACTTTTGATTCTGACAGTAATGCGCCAAGCGAAATTGAAAGCCGTATGCGTATTAAAGAAAATGTTCTTCGTTATTTAGTTGTTCGTCAGGACGCTTAATTCCAGAGGTGATTTTTAATGAATAAAGTTATTTTAATGGGTCGTTTAACTGCTGACCCTGAAGTCAGATATTCTCAAAGTGCTGAACCTTTAGCTATAGTTAGATTTTCTATCGCTGTAAACAAAAGGTTTAAGCGTGAAGGCGAACCTGATGCAGATTTTATAAACTGCGTTGCTTTTGGAAAAGTCGGAGAATTTACAAGTAAATATTTTAAAAAAGGTATGATGATTTCTATTGTAGGTAGACTTCAGGTTAGAAACTGGGAAGATAACAACGGTCAGAAACGTGTTAGCACAGAGGTCGTTGTCGAAGAACAGTATTTTGCTGAAAGTAAATCTGCTTTTGAATCAAGACGTGCTCATTCACAAGAACAGGCTCCTGCTCCTAGTGCAAGCCCTGCTCCTACCTCTACTTCCTCACAGCCAGAAGGCTTTTATCAAGTAGAAGATAGTGTTGATGATGACGATTTACCATTTTAATTTATTTGTATAGTGTATTTCGTAATTATATTTTAAGGAGGTTTGTTGTTTATGATTAATAAAAAACGTGGCAGAAGAAAAAAACGTGTTTGTGCTTTCTGTGCTGAAAAAGTAAACACAGTTGATTATAAAGACGTTGCTAAACTTAAAAAATTCGTTTCTGAAAGAGGCAAAATTCTTCCTAGAAGAATTACAGGAAACTGTGCTAAACATCAGAGAGTTTTAACTGTTGCTATTAAAAGAGCAAGACACGTTGCATTAATGGCTTATGTTCAAGACTAATTTTTAAGTTAGATTATAATATTATGATAAAAAGGTAGGTTGCCGATTTTCGGTAACCTACCTTTTGTTGTATAAAAAAACTATTCGGTGTATTTTACAAATTAGGGTTTGTAGGGGTGAACCTTTTTAAGTAAAAAGATTTAAAAAACTGGTTTTGTGGTGGTTTTAGTTTTTTGGTTTATATCCGATTTTATCGGAAATCTATTTATTTGCCTACGGCGTGAAAATTTTTGAATAAAGATATTTAAAAAAACTAGTTTTGTGGTGGTTTTAGTTTTTTGGTTTATAATCCGATTTAATTGGAAATCTATTTATTTGCCTACGGCGTGGTACTTTTTGATTGCAAAAAGTACCCAAAAACCTGGGGGGTTTCGATTCCCCCCAGACCCCCACAAACGAGCAGGGGAACACCCCTGCACCCCCGACATT